>NZ_JAAGPG010000131.1:0-18957 GCF_017104665.1 Burkholderia sp. Se-20378
TCTCGCCGACCGTATAGGACCGGCCAGCCGCGACGGCGACGCGCGACGCGGAGCCGATCCCGCCCTTCAGATCGAAGCTCGCCATCCCGCGCCCGGCGCCCACCGCGCCGCGTGCGACGTCACGCGATGCCGCGCGGCACGCGTCGTCGTAATGCGCGGCCGTGACCGCGAACGCCTGGATATCGTTCAGATAGCCGTCGTTGCACTCGAACACGAGCGGGTTGACGGTCGACCAGTCGCGGCCGATTTGCGGATTCGCCGCGACCGCCGCGCGAATCTGCGCCTGTGCGACCGCGCCGACGCCGAACGTATTGGTCAGCGCGATCGGCGTATCGAGCGTGCCGAGCTCGTCGACCTGCACGAGCCCGACGCTCTTGCCGAAGCCGTTGATCACGGCAACACCCGCCGGCACCTTGCTGCGGTACACGTCGCCCGGATGCGGCTTCACGACGGTCACGCCCGTCTGCACGTTGCCCGCATCGAGCGTGCAATGGCCGACCGTCACGCCCGGCACGTCGGCGATCGTGCCACGCGGCCCGGCCGGCAGCGTCGCCGTCCACATCGGTGAATGGCGCATCAGCGGCGCTCCAGCTTAGGATCGAGCGCGTCGCGCAGCCCGTCGCCGAGCAGGTTGAACGCGAGCACGGTCAGGAAGATCGCAAGGCTCGGGAAGATCGCGATGTGCGGCGCCGTCACCATGTCCGCGCGCGCCTCGTTGAGCATCGCGCCCCACTCCGGCGTCGGCGGCTGCGCACCGAGCCCGAGGAACGACAGGCTCGCGGCCGTAATGATCGACGTGCCGATCCGCATCGTGAAGTAGACGACGACCGACGACACGGTGCCCGGCAGGATGTGCCGCATGATGATCGTCCAGTCCGACGCGCCGATGCTGCGCGCGGCCTCGACATAGGTCATGTGCTTGAGCATCAGCGTGTTGCCGCGCACCAGCCGCGCGAACGCCGGGATGCTGAAGATCGCGACCGCGCAGATCACGTTGATCATCCCGTTGCCGAGGATCGCGACCACGCCGATCGCGAGCAGGATGCCCGGGAACGCGAACAGCACGTCGGCCACGCGCATCGTGATGCGGTCCCACCAGCCTTCGTAGTAGCCGGCGAGCAGCCCGAAGAACGTGCCGATCACCGCGCCGAGCGCGACCGAGAAGAAGCCGGCCGCGAGCGAGATGCGCGTGCCCGCGATGATCCGGCTGAAGATGTCGCGGCCGAGCGAATCGACGCCGAACCAGTGCACGGCCGACGGCCCCGCATTCAGCGCGTCGTAGTCGAAATAGTTCTCCGGATCGAACGGCACGATGTGCGGGCCGACGAACGCCAGCACGACAAGCGCCAGCACGAAGCCGCCCGCGACGAGCGCGACGGTCTGCTTGCGGAACTTGCGCCAGAATTCGCGCCACGGCGTGCGGATCGCGGCGGGTGCGGCCGGCGCCGCGGTCTGGACTGTCGCGTTCATGCGCGCCTCACTTGAACCGGATGGTCGGGTTGATGACCGCGTACAGCACGTCGACGGTCAGGTTGATCAGGATGAACTCGAGCGAAAACAGCAACACGATCGCCTGGATCACGGGGTAGTCGCGCATCGTCACCGCATCGACGAGCAGGCGCCCGAGCCCCGGCCAGTTGAACACCACCTCGACGACGATCGAGCCGCCGAGCAGGAAGCCGAACTGCAGCCCCATCATCGTGACGACCGGGATCATCGCGTTGCGCAGGCAGTGCTTGAGCACCACCATCGGCTCGCGCACGCCCTTCGCCCGTGCGGTGCGCACGAAATCCTCGTTCAGCACCTCGACGAACGACGCGCGCGTGAAGCGTGCCATCACGGCCGCGACCGCGGCGCCGAGCGTCAGCGACGGCAGCACGTAGCTCTTCCACGAGCCGTCCGGCACCACCGGCAGCCAGCCGAGCTTCACCGAGAAGATTTCCATCAGCAGCATGCCGAGCGCGAACGCGGGAAACGAGATGCCCGACACCGCGAGCGTCATGCCGAGACGGTCCGGCCAGCGGTTGCGCCACACCGCCGACGCGATCCCGATCGCCATCCCGAACGCCGTCGCCCACACCATGCTGACGAGCGTCAGCATCAGCGTCGGCATGAAGCGTTCGCCGATCTCGGTCGAGACCGGCCGCTTGCTGCGGGTCGATATACCGAAATCGCCGTGCGCGATCTTCGTGAAGAAATTCACGAATTGTGCGGGCAGCGGGCGGTCGAGCCCGAGATCGGCACGCACGAGCGCGACCGTCGCGTCGTCGGCTTCAGGGCCGGCCGCGAGCCGCGCCGGATCGCCCGGCAGCAGGTGGACGAACAGGAACACCAGCACCGCGACGATCGCGAGCGTGGGCAGCAGGCCGAACAGGCGTTTGACGAGAAAATTCAGCATGGGGCACCGATCGAATCAGCGTGCCGGCGGCTTGCGCCACCGGCACCGCGTGGCGGACGAGCCGCCGTCATCACTACTGTCACTTCAGCGAGATTTCGTCGAAGTTGAACGAGCCGTCCGGCATCACGTACGCGCCCTGCAGCCGCTTGCTGCGCGCATAGACGATCTTCTCCTGCACGAGGAAGATCCACGGTGCATCGGTCCAGATCTGCTTCTGCGCATCGGCGTAGAGCTCGGTCTTCTTCGCGCGGTCGACCGTCTCCAGCGCCTTCGTCAGATCGCCGTCGACCGCGTCGTTCTTGTAGTACGCGGTGTTGACGAGCTTCGGCGGCGCCGACGCGCCGGCGAGCAGCGGCGTGATCGCCCAGTTCGCTTCGCCCGTCGACGACGACCAGCCGATGTAGTACATCCGCACCGGCGCCTTCGCCGGATCCGGCGCGCTCTCGACCTTCGCGACGCGCTCGCCGGCTTCCAGCGCCTGCACCTGCACCTTCACGCCGACCTGCGCGAGCTGCTGCTGCACGAACTGGATCGCCTTCTGCGACGTCGAGTTGTTGTAGGCGGACCACAGCGTCGTCTCGAAGCCGTTCGGATAGCCGGCTTCCTTCAGCAGCGCGCGCGCCTTCGCCGGGTCGTACGGCCACGGGCCCAGCTTGGTCGCGTAGTCGACACCCTGCGGCACCACGCCGGTGGACGGCGTCGCGAAGCCGGAGAACGCGACCTTCGCGAGCGCTTCCTTGTTCACCGCGTAGTTCAGCGCCTGGCGCACCTTCGGGTTGTCGAACGGCTTCTGCTGCATGTTCAGCGACACGTAGCGCTGCACGATCGACGGCCGCTCCACGATGTCGACCTTAGGGTTGCCCTTCAGGTCGAGCGCCTGCTCGAACGGGATGCGGAACGCGAAATCGGCTTCGCCCGTCTTGATCAGCGCGGCACGCGTGTTGTTGTCGACCACCGGCTTCCAGTCGATCGCGTCGATCTTCGGATAGCCCTTCTTCCAGTAGCCGGCGAACTTCTTCACCTTCAGGTCGTCGGTCTGCTTCCATTCGACGAACTCGAACGGGCCCGTGCCAACCGGATGCAGCGCGATGTCGCGGCCCCACTTCTTCAGCGCGGCCGGCGAGATCATCACGGCCGACGGGTGCGCGAGCGTGTTGATCAGCGCCGAGAACGGCTCGCGCAGCGTGATCTTCACCGTGTACGGATCGACCACCTCGGTCTTCTCGATCACGCGGAACATGTTGTAGCGCTTCAGGTGGTTCGCGGGATCGGTCACGCGGTCGAAGTTCGCCTTCACGGCCGCCGCGTTGAAATCGGTGCCGTCGTGGAACTTCACGCCCTGGCGCAGCTTGATCGTGTAGACCTTCGCATCCGGGCTCGCGTCGTAGCCGGTTGCCAGCACGTTGACGAGCTTCATGTCCTTGTCGAAGCCGAACAGCCCCTGGTAGAACGACTTGACGACGGCCTGCGACACCGTGTCGTTCGCGTCGTACGGGTCCATCGTCGTGAACGTCGAATCCACCGCCATCACCGCGGTCTGCTGCGCGAACGCGGGCACCGCGGCCGACAGCGCGAACGCGCCGGCGAGCGCGACGAAACACGCGCGCGGACGAAACATCGGGAACGGATGCTGCTTGGTCATTTTGCTGGGCTCCTAACGGTGAATCGGTGACGCCTCACGGGCGTTTCGGTTTCGACTTCCTGCAAGCTCGCGCATCGCCGTAGCGGCGCATTTCATCAGTACGCGCCGCCGACGCGATGCGTCGCGACGTAATGATCGGGACCGACCGCGACGAGCGGCGCGACGACCGGCTCGTCGCCGACCGCGCGGATCGGGCTCGGGATTTCGTCTGCTGCCAGCTGGCGCGGCGCGTGCCGGCGCGCGGGGTCCGCCACCGGCACCGCACTCATCAGCTTCTTCGTGTACGGGTGCTGCGGCGCCTCGAACACCGCGCGGCGCGGGCCGATCTCGACGATCTGGCCGAGATACATCACCGCGACGCGATGGCTGATGCGCTCGACCACGGCCATGTCGTGCGAGATGAACAGGTACGCGACGCCGAGCTCGCGCTGCAGGTCGAGCATCAGGTTGACGATCTGCGCCTGTACCGACACGTCGAGCGCCGACACCGATTCGTCGGCGATCACGACCTTCGGGTTCAGCGCGAGCGCCCGCGCGATCGCGATCCGCTGGCGCTGGCCGCCCGAGAATTCGTGCGGATAGCGGCGCGCGGCCTCCGGCGGCAGGCCGACCTTGTCGAGCAGCCAGTCGACGCGCGCCTGCGCTTCGCGGCCGCTCGCGACACCGTGCACGAGCAGCGGCTCCATGATCGAGAAGCCGACGGTCAGGCGCGGGTTCAGCGACGCGAACGGATCCTGGAAGATGAACTGGATGTTCCGGCGCAGCGCCTGCAGGTCCGAACCCTTCAGCGCGCTGATGTCGCGGCCGTCGAACTCGATCGAGCCGCTCTGCGATTCGACGAGGCGCAGCAGCGAGCGGCCGGTGGTCGACTTGCCGCAGCCCGATTCGCCGACCAGCGCAAGCGTCTCGCCCGCGCGCAATTCGAAGCTCACGCGCTCCACCGCATGCACGTATTGCGACACGCGGCCGAACACGCCGCTCTTCACCGGGAAGCGCGTCACGAGATCGCTTACGCGCAGGATCGGCGACGCGGACTGATCGACGGGCGGCTGCGCCTCGTCGTTCGCCGCGGGCGCGGGCGATGCCGCCGATGCCGCCGCGTTCGCGCCCTCCACCTTCAGCAGCGGGAATTTCTCGGGCGCATCGGTGCCCTGCATCGAGCCGAGCTTCGGCACGGCCGCGAGCAGCGCACGCGTGTAGCGATGCTCCGGTGCCGCGAAGATGCGATCCGATTCGCCCTCCTCGACCTTCTCGCCGCGATACATCACGAGCACGCGGTCGGCCACTTCGGCCACCACGCCCATGTCGTGCGTGATGAAGATCACGCCCATGTTCATCTCGTCCTGCAGCCCGCGCACGAGTTGCAGGATCTGCGCCTGGATCGTCACGTCGAGCGCGGTCGTCGGTTCGTCGGCGATCAGCAGCGAGGGGCGGCACGACAGCGCCATCGCGATCATCACGCGTTGCCGCATCCCGCCTGACAACTGATGCGGATAGCGCGCGAACACGCGGCGCGCCTCCGGGATACGCACGAGTTCGAGCAGCCGCAGCGTTTCCGCGCGCGCTTCCGACATGCTTTTCGACTGATGCAGCGCGATCGCCTCGCTGATCTGGTCGCCAACCGTGAACACCGGGTTCAGCGACGTCATCGGCTCCTGGAAGATCATCGCGATGTCCGCGCCGCGAATGCCGCGCATCGTCGCGCCGCTGGCCTGCGCAAGATCGACGAGCGCGCCGCCGCGCCGGCGGAACGCGATCCGGCCGTTCGTGATCGCACCGCCGCCGTGCTCGACGAGCCGCATCAGTGCGAGCGACGTCACCGACTTGCCCGAGCCCGATTCGCCGACGATCGCGAGCGTCTCGCCGCGATCGACGTGAAACGACACGTTGCGCACCGCGTCGAACGTCGCGCCTTCGCGGCGGAACGTGACCGACAGGTCGTCGACGGCCACCACGCGCTGCTCGGGCAGCACCAGGCCGGACGGGTTACGGCTCGTAGTCATCGTGGGTCTCCTCCTCGTGCGGTCCGGGATCAGGCCGTGTCGTCGTCGCGATAGATGCCGACCACCGGCGCTTCGCCGACGCGCGCGTAACCGCGGTACATCCCTTCGGTGTTGAACGGCATCGCGACGTTGCCCTGCGCGTCGACCGCGATGATCCCGCCGCGGCCCGCGAGGCGCGGCAGCTTGTTCATCACGACGTCGTGCGCGGCGTCGGCGAGCGACGCGCCGCGATACGCGATCTGCGCGGCCACGTCATGCGCGGTCGCGAGCCGGATGAACATCTCGCCCGTGCCCGTCGACGACACCGCGCAGGTTGCGTCGTCCGCATAGCAGCCCGCACCGATGATCGGCGAATCGCCGACACGCCCCGGCTGCTTGTTCGTGATGCCGCCCGTCGACGTCGCCGCCGCGATGTGGCCATGCTGGTCGCATGCGACCGCACCGACCGTGCCGTGCTTGCGGTCCGGATCGAGCGGTTCCGCCGGCTGCTGCGAGGGTGATGCGCCGAACGTGAACGTCGCCGCGTCGTGGTCGAGCATCGCGCCCGCCGCTGCACGCGCCTTGACCCACTGCGCGTGACGCGCCTCGGTGTGGAAGTAACCCGGTTCCGCGAGTTCGAGCCCCTGTGCGGCCGCGAACGCATCGGCGCCCTCACCGGCGAACAGCACGTGCTCGCTGGCTTCCATCACGCGCCGCGCGGCAAGCACGGGATTGCGCACGCGCGTCGCACAGCAGATCGCGCCGGCGTCGAGCGTCGCGCCGTCCATCACCGCCGCGTCGAGTTCGTGCTTGCCTTCGGCCGTATAGACGGCGCCGCGCCCCGCGTTGAACAGCGGACAATCCTCGAGCATCCGCACCGCGACGGTGACGGCGTCGAGCGCGCTGCCGCCATCGGCCAGCACCTGCTGCGCGGCCGTCAGAATGGCGGTCAGTTCGGCGCGGTACTGACGTTCGGTGTCGGAATCCATCGCATCGCGCAGGATCGTGCCTGCGCCGCCGTGAATCGCAACGATCGCGGGTGAAGTCATGTTTTTTTCGGACTGTGAGTAGAAGGATTGGCGGCCGGTGGCGTCGCTTGCGGCTGCATGAGCCACGGCAGCAGGAATTCGGTCATCTCGGCCGCGGATTTCGCGGACCGGTGCGTGCGCAGCGCGACCGCGTCGATCAGTGCCTCGATCATCGCGAGCACGGCCGCTTCCGACGTGGCCGCGAAGCGACGTTCGGCCTTGACGTACAGGTTCAGCGACGCGATCGGCGCAAGCGGCGATTGCGGGCCGTCGGAGATCCCCAGCACGCGGGCCCCGCGCGCCGCCGCACGGCGGGCGAGTTCGATCGTGTCCTTCACATAGCGCGGAAACGCGAGCGCGATCACGAGATCGCGCGAGTCGGCCGTATACAGGCGCCGCGCCGCATGCGACGGGCCGCCGAGCAGCGCGAGCGACTGCACGTTGTCATGACAGACGGACAGCCCGTGCTCCATCAGCCCGGTGAGGAACGCGCTCGACCCCGCGCCGAGGATCAGCACGCGACGCGCGCCGACGATCGCCTCGACCGCGGCCTCGACATCGGCTGCGTCCAGTTGCGCACGCGTGTTCTCGATGTTCGCGACGGCCTGGTCGAATACCGCGTCGATCCATACGGCGCCACGTACGCCGGGCTCCTGCTCCTGCGCGGAACGCAGCCGCTCGACCGGCCCGAGCGTCGCCTCGAAGCCGCGCACCAGCGCCGCGCGCATCGCCGGATAGCCGTCGAAACCGAGCGCCTTCGCGAAGCGGTTCGCAGTCGCGATCGACGCGTTCACGGCCTGCGCGAGTTCGTCGATCCGCATCGTCGCCGCGCGGAACGGATTCGCGAGCACGAACTCGCCCATGCGGCGGTGGATCGGCGTCATCAACGGCATGGCCGACGCGATCCGCTCGGCGATCGCGGGTTCGTCTTGACTGGCGTCGTGCGGAACGAGAGGCGTCATGCGAAGGGTTATTGCAAGGATGATGAAAATGAATTTACACAACTCCGATCCCGAAAAGAAATAAATTTTCATCAGGGTTGTCACGCTCCATCCCGCGCCATTCGATTGCCCGATCGCCTGAACAGCCCCGCCCCATGGGCCTTTGACGCCTAATCGCCGCGCGTCGTCACGCGCCCTGCCGCCACTCGTCCATGGGGAAAACCCCGAGCAAGTTCGTTCGAATGCAATTTCACGTTGACCGGATTCGAATTCGAACATAGGATGTTCGAAAATGATCAGTCGTCAGATAACATTAGCCTTCAGAGACGACGAAATGTTCGCTTGAACACCATTATTCCGACTCAAACCGGAAAAAATGGCGCTCATCAAGATCGGACATCGTACGAATAAAGTGAAAACAGGCCATCCCGAACGGATGGTCGTCATGGATAAGGCCGACGCCACGCGCCGGCCCTGCCCGACAGGAGACAGCAGTGAAGACAGTCAAGGCGTTGCGCTGGTGGATCATCGTGCTCGTGTGTCTGGGCACGATCCTCAACTACCTCGCACGGAATTCCCTCGCGGTGCTCGCCCCCGAGCTGAAGCAGGTGTTCGCGATCTCGACGCAGCAGTATTCGTACATCGTCGGCGCGTTCCAGATCGGTTACACGATCATGCAGCCCGTGTGCGGCTTCGTCGTCGACCTGATCGGGCTGCGGCTCGGGTTCGCGCTGTTCGCGATGCTGTGGTCGGTGGTCGGCGTCGCGCACGGGTTCGCGTCGGGCTGGCTGTCGCTCGGCATCCTGCGCGGCTTTCTCGGCCTGTTCGAAGCCGCCGCGATTCCGTCCGGGATGAAGGCTGTCGCCGAATGGTTTCCCGATCGCGAGAAATCCGTCGCCGTCGGCTATTTCAACGCGGGCACGTCGCTCGGCGCAGCGATCGCGCCGCCGCTCGTCGTGTTCCTGTCGATGCGGTTCGGCTGGCAGGCCGCGTTCATGGCCACCGGCGCGCTCGGCTTCGTATGGGCCGCGCTCTGGTACACGCAATACCGGTCGCCCGCGGACCATCCGCGCATCACGCCGCAGGAGCGCGCGCTGATCCGCGACGGCCAGGCGACGATGCCGCCCGTGTCGAAGCGCCGCATCCGCGACGTCGTCACCGCACGGCGCTTCTGGGCCATCGCGCTGCCGCGCTTCTTCGCCGAGCCCGCGTGGCAGACCTTCAGCTTCTGGATTCCGCTGTATCTCGCGACCGAGCGCCACATGGAACTCAAGCAGATCGCGATCTTCGCGTGGATGCCGTTTCTCGCGGCCGACCTCGGCGGCATCGCGGGCGGCTACCTGTCGCCGTATCTCGCGAAGCGCTTCAAGCTGCCGCTCGTGTGGTCGCGCGTTGCCGGCGTCGCGCTCGGCTCGGTGCTGATGCTCGGGCCCGCGATGATCGGGCTCGTGGCGTCGCCGTACACGGCCATCGCGCTGTTCTGCGTCGGCGGCTTCGCGCACCAGATGATCTCCGCGCTCGTCAACACGCTGTCGGCCGACGTGTTCGATCCCGAGGAAGTCGGCACCGCGAGCGGCTTCGCCGGGATGGCCGCGTGGATCGGCGGGCTCGGTTTCTCGCTGCTGGTCGGCGCGCTCGCCGACAAGATCGGCTATGCGCCGCTGTTCGCGTGCCTCGGCCTGTTCGACCTCATCGGCGTCACGCTGCTCGCGGTGCTGATCCGCGGGCAGTCGAAGCAGGAACGCCTGCTCGCACGGCACGCCTGACCTTCGCTCTCACCAGGAATCGCATTCATGACTTCGCTTCTTCATCCGCCCGTGTTCCGCGTCGCCGGCCAGCACGCGAACCGTGTGCTGCTCGCGTCCGAGGCGGGCGCAACCCTCGAGATCTTCGTGCTCGAGGACGACATCGTGCGGGTGCGCGTGCTGCCCGACGCGACGGCGCGCAACCCGCGCACGTGGTCGATCGCACCGGGCCTCGACGACGTGGCGCTCGACGGACGCGATCGCCTCGACCTGAGCGGCTTCACGCTGCCCTCCTTTACCCTCATCGAAGACGACGACGGCGTGTGCATCGAAACCGCGCAGATCCGGCTCGCGGTGCGCCTGCAAGGCGGCCACTGCACGTGGTCGATGCGCGACGCGGACGGAACGTGGCGCGTCGCCCTCGCCGACCGCGCGACGCAGGCGTACAACTTCGGCTGGTGGGACGATCGCGCGTATCACTACGTCGCCCGCGAGCGCGGCGACAAGGTGTTCGGCCTCGGCGAACGCGCGGGCGACCTCGACCGCACCGGCGCGCGCTTCGAGATGCGCAACATCGACGCGATGGGCTACAGCGCGAAGCACACCGACCCGCTGTACAAGCACATCCCGTTCTACATCACGTGGTCGCCCGACGCATGCCAGGGGTTCGGGCTGTTCTACGACACGCTGTCGGACTGCTCGTTCGACATGGGCCGCGAACTCGACAACTATCACGGCCCGTACCGCTATTTCGTCGCCGAGCACGGCGATCTCGACTACTACTTCATCGCATCGCCCGACACGCCACTCGCGGCCGCGCGGCGCTTCACGTGGCTCACGGGGCGCCCCGCGCGCACGCCGAAATGGGGGCTCGGCTATTCGGGCTCGACGATGAGCTACACCGATGCGCCCGACGCGCAGCAGCAGATGAACCAGTTCGTCGAGCAGTGCGACACGCACGACATCCTGTGCGATTCGTTCCACCTGTCGTCGGGCTATACGTCGATCGGCGCGAAGCGCTACGTGTTCAACTGGAACCGCGACAAGTTTCCCGATGCGAAGGGCTTCGTGAAGCATTACCGCGACCACGGCATCCGCCTGTGCGCGAACATCAAGCCGTGCCTGCTGCGCGACCATCCCGCATTCGAAGACGCCGCGAAGCGCGGGCTGCTGATCCGCTCCGCGTCCGGCGAGCCCGCATGGGTGCAGTTCTGGGACGAGGTCGGTGCGTATCTCGACTTCACGCAGCCTGACGCGTACCGCTGGTGGCGCGAGCAGGTCACGTCGGCGCTGCTCGAATACGGGATCGAGTCGACCTGGAACGACAACAACGAGTACGAGATCTGGTCACCCGATGCGATCGCGCACGGCTTCGGCCAGCCGTTTCCGGCGCGCGAGGCAAAGGTGCTGCAGACGATGCTGATGATGCGCGCGTCGCGTGAAGCGCAGCGCGCGCATGCGCCGGCGCAGCGGCCGTTCCTCGTGTCGCGCTCCGGCGGCGCCGGCATGCAGCGCTATGTACAGACCTGGTCCGGCGACAACTACACGTCGTGGGAAACCTTGCGCTACAACCTGAAGATGGGCCTCGGGCTCGCGCTGTCGGGCGTGTCGAACATCGGTCACGACATCGGCGGCTTCTCCGGGCCCGCGCCATCGCCCGAACTGCTGCTGCGCTGGGTGCAGTTCGGCATCTTCATGCCGCGCTTCAGCATCCACTCGTGGAACGACGACGGCACGGTCAACGAACCGTGGATGTACCCCGAGATCACCGCGCAGATTGCGTCGCTGATCAAGCAGCGCTACCGGCTGCTGCCCTACCTCTACCACCTGCTGTGGCTGTCGACGACGCGCTACGAGCCCGTGCTGCGGCCGACCTTCGCCGATTTCCCCGGCGATGCGCGCTGCTACGACGAATGTGACGACATGATGCTCGGCGATGCGCTGCTCGTCGCACCGGTCGTCGATCCCGGCCTGACGGAGCGCACCGTCTACCTGCCGTCGGGTGCGCGCTGGATGTGCTGTGCTAGCGCGCAGTCGTTCGACGGCGGTACGAGCGCGACGCTGCCCGCGCCGCTCGACACGCCGGTGATGCTGCTGCGCGAGGGCCGCGTGCTGCCGCTGAACGTCGCGGAACAGCATTTCGGCGCGCGTGCCGACACGCGCGGCTTCCTCGTTGCGCCGCGCGTCGAGGACGGTGTCGCATACGGCGAATGCGTCGAGGACGACGGCGAGACGGAAGCATGGCGCGACGGCGAATACGGGCTGTGGCGCATCGAGACCGGCCGCGAGGCATCCGGCGTGCTCGGCGTATCGGTGCGCTGGGACGGCCGCCCGGCACGCCCGGCCGACCGCGTCGAGATCCTGTTGCCCGCGTCGCTGCAAGGCCCGGTCGCCGTCCGTGGCGCGCGTGTCGAGCAGGATGCGCAGGATGGCGCGTGGCGCCGCCTCGTCGTCGGATTCGACAACTGAACCGCATAACCCGGGCAAGGCGGGTCGTTCACGCGGCCCGCCGCCCGCCACAGAGGAGGCGACCGAGCCTCCCGCCCCTTTGAAAAGATGAAGAGATCTGGAGATCGTCAATGAAAGCACCCGTCAACCGCTATGCAATCCTGATTTTATCGGCCGCGTCGCTCGGCACGGCCGCCGCCCACGCGCAGAGCAGCGTGACGCTGTACGGCGTCGTCGACGATTCGCTCGCGTACGTGAACAACCAGCAAGGCCATTCGAACCTCTACATGCGCGACGGCAACCTGTATGCGTCGAAGTTCGGGCTGCGCGGCGACGAGGATCTCGGCGGCGGCACGCATGCGATCTTCGACCTGCAGTCCGGCTTCAACCTGAACAACGGCGCACAATCCGCCGCCGGCCTGATCTTCAATCGCCAGGCCTTCGTCGGCCTGCGCAACGATCACTACGGCACGATGACCGCCGGCCGCCAGTACACGCCCTACTTCCTGTTCGTCGGCCCGTACGCGTCGAGCAGCTGGCTGACCGGCGCGACGGGCGCGCATCCGGGCGACATCGACGGCCTCGACACGACGATTCGCGTGAACAACTCGGTTACCTATACGTCGCCGACCTTCGCCGGGCTGACCGCGAGCGCGATGTACGCATTCGGCGGCATTGCCGGCGCGACCGGCAAGGGCAACACGTTCAGCGCCGCGCTGCGTTATGCGAACGGGCCGATCGGCGTCGCGGCCGGCTACCTGCGCATCAACAGCTCGGGCTCGTCGGCCGGCTTCCTGAATCCGGCAACCGCCGCGTCGGGCAGCTTCGCGGTGTCCGTGCTGAACCAGGGCTACCTCACCGCGAAGGCCGTCGAGCAGATCGCGGCGGCCGGCAACTACACGCTCGGCGACCTGACGATGGGTCTCAACTACTCGAACGTGAAGTACCTGCCCGGCAACGGCTCCGCGTTCACGGACACGGCCGTGTTCAACACCTACGGCGCGCTCGCCGCGTACCGCTTCACGCCGGTGTTCTCGGTGGCCGGCGCGTTCGCGTACACGCTCGCGTCGAAGGCGAACGGCATCAACAGTGCGGCCCGCTACCAGCAGTACTCGCTGAAGGAGTCGTACAGCCTGTCGAAGCGCACGACGCTCTATGCGCTGCAGGCGTACACGCATTCGAGCGGGCAGACGCTCGGTGCGCAAGGTGCCGGCCACGTGATCGACGCGGCACCGATCGTCGGCGATTCGCAGCAGCTCACACCGTCGACGACACACGGCCAGTTCGTCGGCATGGCCGGCATCGCCGTCACGTTCTGAACCCTCACGGCAGCGCCTTCAGTGCGCTGCCCCTGCCCCGGACGACACGCATTGCTCGCATTCCACGCGTGCCGTCCGGGCGCCCGATACACGTCCGCCACCGCGTTTTCAGCAGCCTGTCGGCCCGCCAGGCGAACCCCGCGGGTTTTCTCGATCTCCTCAATACCTTACAATTCGTCAGGTTTTCCCTTCTGCATGCCCCCTTCTTGCAGTCCTGACACCGCGGTACACTCGACGCACGCCGTATCAGGGTCCGACGCGTGACGTACGCGCCGGGCGGCGTCGCGCCTCGTTGCGCCCACAACTGGATGCCAGCCATGCCAGATTCCCGTCCCTCGCCCCGCACGACATTCAAGCCGCAGGTCGTCCTGCCCGCGCTTGCGGTCATCGGTGCGCTGCTCGTCGTGTGCGCGTTGCGCCCGAGCGAAGCCGGCGCGCTGTTCTCCGCCGGCCAGCAATGGGTCATCGCGCGCTTCGACTGGTTCTACGTGCTCGCCGTCACCGGCTTCCTCGTGTTTCTCGTGCTGATCGCCGCGAGCGACTTCGGCAACATCCGGCTCGGCCCCGACGACGCCGAACCCGAATTCAGCTTCGTATCGTGGACAGCCATGCTGTTCGCAGCCGGCATGGGCATCGGCCTCATGTATTTCGGCGTCGGCGAGCCGATGCAGCACTTCCTGAAACCGCCGACCGTCGACCCCGGCACGCCCGCCGCCGCGCGCGAAGCGATGCTGATGACGTTCTTCCACTGGGGTTTTCATGCGTGGGCGATCTACGGGCTGATGGGGCTCGTGCTCGCGTACTTCGGCTTCCGCTATAACCTGCCGCTGACGCTGCGCTCGGGGCTGTATCCGGTGCTGCGCGAGCGCATCAACGGCTGGATCGGTCACACGGTCGACGCGTTCGCGCTGGTCGGCACGGTCGCCGGCATTGCCACGACGCTCGGCTACGGCGTGATGCAGTTGAGCGCGGGCCTGCATACCGTCGCCGGCTGGGACACCGGCAGCAACGTGTTCCGCATCGGGCTCGTCGCGGTCGTTGTAATCCTCGCGGGCGTATCAGCCGCAACCGGCCTCGACAAGGGCGTGCGGCGGCTGTCCGAGCTGAACCTGCTGCTGGCGTTCCTGCTGCTCGCGTTCGTGGTCGTCGCGGGCCCGACGGCCTTCCTGCTGCGCGCGCTCGGCGACAACATCGGCCAGTACCTGTCGAGCCTCATCGACCTGTCGTTCCGCACGTATGCGTACGCGCCGCCGCGCGAGGAAGGCTGGTTCGGCGGCTGGACGATCCTCTACTGGGCATGGTGGGTGTCGTGGTCGCCGTTCGTCGGCATGTTCATCGCGCGCATCTCGCGCGGCCGCACGATCCGCCAGTTCGTGATCGGCGTGCTGCTCGTGCCGACCGCGTTCAACCTCGTGTGGATGACGGTGTTCGGCAATAGCGCGATCTGGCTCGATACGCACGGCGCGGCCGGCGCGCTCGCGCAGACGGCCACCAATGTCGACGCGCTGCTGTTCCGCTTCTTTGATTTCCTGCCGATGCCGCAACTGCTGTCGATCGTCGCGATCGTGCTGATCGCGGTGTTCTTCGTCACGTCCGCCGATTCGGGCGCATTCGTGATCGACCAGATCGCGACGCGCGGCAACGCGCACTCGCCTGTGTGGCAACGGCTGTTCTGGGCCGCCCTGCTCGGCGTGACGGCTGCGGTGTTGCTGGTCGCGGGCGGGCTCGGCGCGTTGCAGGCGATGACGCTGATCGCCGCGTTGCCGGTCGCGATCATCATGATCGCGCTCTGCTACGGGCTGTGGCGCGGGCTCGCGGCCGACCGCGTGCACTATTCGCAGGACGTCGCGCCCGCGACGAGCTTCTGGACCGGCCAGCACTGGCGCCATCGCCTGACCCACATCCTGCGGCAGACGACCGAAGCCGAAGCGCGCCAGTTCGTCGCCGAGACGGTCGAGCCCGCGTTGCGCAAGGTCGCCGACGAGCTGCGCGCGAGCGGTGTCGATGCGAACGTGCAGCGCGACAGCGACGATGCCGTGCGGCTCACCGTGCCGACCGCCGATCACCGCGATTTCGTGTACGGCGTGCGCGTGACGGTGAAATCCGCGGCTGCGTTCCTGGTGCGCGAGGCGGCCGAGCCGGAAGCGGAACGGGCACACGTGTACGGAATCGTCACGTTCTTCGAGGATGGCCGGCTCGGCTATGACGTCGAATACCTGCGCGGCGACGAAGTGATTGCCGACGTGCTGCGCCAGTACGAACGCTACGTGTCGCTCGCGGCCGACAAGCGCACGCATCTGCTGAGCCGCGCGCCGGGGCACGCGACGGAGGCCGAATGATCCCCGCCTTTGGTACGCCGTGGCGACCCGCCATGCGCAACGGAGCCGCACGATGACCGGGCTCCTGCAAAGCCGCGCGTCCGACGTCATCGCGCTCGGCACGCTCGCGCTGCTCTACCTCGGCGGCGCCGGCATCGCGCTGTGGCGAATCCGGGCCGCGGCGCCGCGCGGCAAGGTCTACTGGATCGTCTGCGCGGCGCTGCTCGCCGGCGGCGCCATCGCGATGGGCATCAACCTGTCGCCGATGCCCGACACCGGGGACATGCCACCCGGGTTTGCGCTCGGCGTCGAAGCCGTGCTGCTCGGTCTCGCCTTGGTCGCCGGCGGTTGCGCGTGGTTGATGCTGCGTGCGCGGCGACGCTGACGCGCGTGCGTCACGCGGCCCGGCTTCGTCCCGCGCGAACGTTCACGCGCGGGGCGATCCGGCCGCCTCTTCCCTGATCTGCCTCTGTACCGCAACGCGTTACGCGGACGGTGCCCGCGCCGTCACGAGCCAGCATGCCGCGTCGAAGCGCACCTCCGCGCCGTCGATGCAAGGCTCGAACGCGGCACGCATCGTGTCGACCACGCGCCGCCGGGTCGCCTCGTCCACCTGCAGCAACGCCAGCCCGACCGGGCCCAGCCGCGTGATGTAGTCTTCCAGCGCGGGCGCGGGCAACGCACACGCCAGATCGACCGGCTCGATCGCAACGTCCGCCCAGCCGCTGTCCGACAACACCGACGCGATCCGCTGCCGGTCGCCGAACGCGAATTGCCCCGGCGCACCAGGCCGCCGCGCGGGCAGGTTCGGCAGCAACGGTGCGGCGGCCTGCTCGGCGATCGTCATGAACGGATTGTCGGCCGCGCCGCGCCACGCGACGAACCGCATCTGCGCATTCGGTCGCGCTGCATGCCGCAGATTCGCAAAAGCACGAACCGGATCGTCGAAGAACATCACGCCGAGGCGCGACACGATCAGGTCGACGCTCGCAGGCTCGAACGCGTGCGTTTGCACATCCGCGCACACGAAGCGGGCGGGAACGCCGCTGCGTTCGGCACGCGCCTGCGCGGCGTCGATCATCCGGGCCGAGATATCGATACCCGTGCATTGCACGTCCGCACCGAGCCGCCGCGCGATCGCGAGCGTGACCGCGCCCGTGCCGCAGCCGACGTCGAGCACGTTGCGCGCGGGCGACGTGGCCACTGCGTCCACGAGCAACTTCTCCAGCGGTTCGAACATCCGGTCGATCGGCGCCTGCGTATCGACCCAGGCGCGCCCCGACGGGCCGTTCCATAACGCGGATTGTTCATCATTGGGCCGGTTGGTTTCCATCTTCGATTCCCCTTCTGGTTCGTTGATCGTGCCTCGCACTTTGCTGCTTCAAGCCGGCTTGAGGTCAAGGCCCCCGACCGCGACCCGCCGCCGCAATGTCGATACACGGCCCACGTACGAGCGCCCGTCGCGCCCCGTTTTTTTCATATTTCTTACATTCGTGTTGCGTATCGTTGACGACTTTCCTACGGTGCCTCCCATGCGACGACTCCTCACGCGCGCGCTGCTCGTGCGCTGCGCTCCCCTTGTTGCCCTCGCCGCGCTGTCCGCGTGCTCGAACCACATCGATTCGCCGGCCGATCCGGCGAGTGCGTCGGTCAACATCCAGGCCGCATGGGTCGAGATCGGCGAGTCGAACCAGGCGATCGCGCGCGTCATCACGAACTACACGCCCGCTTCGGCCAGCGATCCGCTGTGCCCGCAACTGACCGTCGACGGCAAGCTGTCGCGCATGTCGCTGCGCACGGGCGCCGCGACCATCGCCCAGCGGCCGACCGCCAGCGATCCGTCCGATTCGAAGCCGTCGAGCTTCCCGGTGTCCGTCTGCGAGATGACGCTGCCGGCCGGCGCGCAGGCGGCGAGCGTCGCGGGCCGTACGCTGCCGCTACCGAAGGCGCAGCCGCAGCGCATCGCGATCATCGCCGACACCGGCTGCCGCATGAAGAAAGCCGACAACGCCTGGCAGGCGTGCAACGACGCGTCGGTGTGGCCGCTCGACACGATCGCGGCCAGCGTCGCGAAGCTGTCGCCCGATCTGGTGATGCACATCGGCGACTACCACTATCGCGAGAACGCGTGCCCGCCGGACATCGCCGGCTGCAAGGACAGCCCGTGGGGCTATGGCTGGGATACGTGGCAGGCCGACCTGTTCCGCCCGGCCGCCCCGCTGCTCGCGAAGGCGCCGTGGGTCGTCGTGCGCGGCAACCACGAGGAATGCGCGCGGGCGGGCCAGGGCTGGTTCCGCTTCCTCGATCCGCGCCCGTATTCGGCCGCGCGCTCGTGTGACGATCCGGCCAACGACAACAACGCGAACTATTCGGAACCGTATGCAGTGTCGCTCGGCGGCGGCTCGCAGGTGATCGTGTTCGACACCGCGAAGGTCGGCCGCACGCCGCTCAAGACGACCGACGCGCAATTCGGCATCTACCAGAAGCAATTCCAGACGGTCGCCGCGCTCGCGTCGAAAGCCGGCATGACGACGACGATTTTCACGAACCATCATCCGATCCTCGCGTTCGCGCCGATCGCCGGCAGCACGCCCGCGCCGGGCAACCTCGCACTGCAGTCGGTGATGTCGAGCCTCAACGCGCAGGCGTACTACCCGCCGGGCGTGCACGTCGCGCTGCACGGGCACGTGCATGACTTCCAGGCGATCAACTTCTCGTCCGGGCATCCGGCGACGATCGTGTCCGGCAACGGCGGCGACAATCTCGACGTCGCGCTGCCCGACCCGTTCCCGGCCGGCCTGACGCCCGCACCGGGCGCCGTGATCGAGCGGCTGTCGCACAACAACAGCTTCGGCTTCCTGATCATGGAACGCCGCGCGGCCCCAGCGACCGGCTGGGTGTTCCACGCGTATTCGGCGGCCGGCAAGCTGCTCGCGTCGTGCAACCAGTCGGGCACGACGCTCGCCTGCGACAAGACGGGGTTCATCGCACCGTGAGCGAAGGAGTTCGATGTGACGGCCGCGATGCAGGCGGCCTGCAAACGCTGCGCGCGCTGGCCACGGCGGCCGTGCTTGCCGGCCTGGCGCTCGCGGCTCACGCTGCGCCGGCCGAAACGGTCCTGCTTCCCGGTGCGCCG
>NZ_JAAGPG010000132.1:0-18846 GCF_017104665.1 Burkholderia sp. Se-20378
ACCAACGTGAAGAGCACGTTCGAGCAGTGCCTGAATGCGCCGAACTTCACGGTGTTTTCCAATACGTCGTCCGCGGCCCAGTGGAACGAGAATCTTCCGGCCGATGCGATTCCCGTCGTCCCGCTCGAGTCGCCGCACAACGATATTCACCTTGCCGTCGGCGGGTTCGACGTGCCGCACGGCCCGAACAAGGGCGATTTCTCGCCGATTCCCGGCGCCAACGGCGACATGGGTGAAAACGACACGGCGGGACTCGACCCGATCTTCTATTTCCACCACTGCTTCATCGATCGCGTGTTCTGGCTGTGGCAGAAGCGGCATGGCTATACGCAGCACCTCGATGTCATCGCCGAGTATCCGGGCACCAACTCCGTCGATGCGCAGGGGCCGACGCCGGGCACGGTGCCCAACTCGTGGCTCACGCTCGAATCGCCGCTCGATCCGTTCAGGAAGAGCGAGAACGGCAAGGAGCGTGCGTATACGTCGCTCGACTGCATCAACATCGAGGAGCAGCTCGGCTACACGTACGGCCCCGGTTCGCTGGAAAACCTGCCGAAATTCTCGCTCGCCGCGGCGACCGTGCCGGCCGGCAACAGCAGCAAGGTCGTGCGCGTCTCCGGGCTCAATCGTGCGCCGATCGCCGGATCGTTCCTCGTGTCCGCGTACGTCAACGTGGACGGCGAACGGCAACTGCTCGGCACGGAGGCTGTGCTGAGCCGCTGGAGCGTGCAGTCCTGCGCGAACTGCCAGACGCACCTCGAAGTAAAGGCGTTCTTCCCGCTGAATCACTTCGCCGAAAGCGCGGTGCAGGACGCGCAGTATGAGGTCGAAATCCATACGCGCGAGGGCGTACGCCTGCAGACGCAACCCGCGTCACCGCCCGTTTCGCAAGCCGTCGCCGGCGCGGCGCCGCAACCCGCATCGAAACTGTTCCGGCTCGAGGTCCGGTAGCGGCGGCGCATGACGAACCGGCGCCGCCGCCCGGCGCCGGTTCGCCCCGGTACTTCGACAACGTGGACATGAAGGGGAGACGCGGGCATGAGCTATACACCCGAAACCGGCAGCCTGGTGGGGCTGTGGACCTATCGCAGTTTCCTGAACGATCCCGACCCGGCCACCGCATTCAACGACCTTGAATTCGGCCTCGGCACGATCGAGATCGAGCAGGCGCCGGCGGGCATTTTCAAGGGGCGCATTTTCGGCCCGGGATGGGAGCTGCAGCTCAACGGCTGGATCACCTACGGGAATCCGGGCACGGTGCGATTCCAGGGGCGCGGCGTGGTCAGCGGCGAGGAATGGGTCTACGACTATGTCGGGTACGTGAGCGCGCCCTGGCCCAACGGCATCGATCAGCGTCCGGCGCTGACCGGTTCGATCGTCCGCACGGTTCCGCATGCGAGCGGCAACGGCGGCGTCGCGCCGGCCGGGGTGGTGTGCTCGTGGTATGCGGTCATGAGAGATCCCGCCTGAACGGCCATGACTGCGCCGACTGCACCGCCGGCCGACACGGCCACGCGTCCGGCAACGGTGACGGACGCGATCCGCGCGAGCGCCAGGATCGGGCCTGCGCGAACCGCCGTGCTGTCGATATCCGAACGCGTGCGCGGCGGGCTGGCGTTCGCGCTGCTCGGTTTTCTCGCCTGCGATTTGCCGACCAGGCTGCATGGGGCCCCTTCCAGCTGGATATGGAGCGGCATCGGCGCGATTGCCTGCGGCATCGCCGGCTATTCGACGAGAAGCGGCTCGCCCGGCAGGTGTGCGCGCCGGTCGATGCTCTGGTGCATGGCCGCGATCTGCGCGGGCTTGACGCTCGATGCGATGCGCTCCCCGCTGGAGGCGATTCTCAATATCTGCGGTGGAACGCTCGATGCCGGCGCCATGTGGAATACGCTCGTGCTCCATCTCCAGTGGTTTCCGATGTCGATGCTGGCCATGCTGGCGCTGTTGATCCGGCGCGAGGCCGACCGCAAGGGCGGGCATCGACGCAGCACGGTACGCGCGCTGGTTCGGGCGCCGGTTCGGGTCGCGCTTGAATTTGCGGCGATGCTGCTCGTCATGGCACTCGGCATGACGGCGATCAAGGCGTTGGCGTTCGGTACAGGGCTGCGTTGGGACACGAGCGGCGTGGCGGTTGCGATGCTCGTCAGCATGCTGGCGTTCTACGCGCTGAGCGATCGCGTTGCGCTCGGAGAGGTGTCGTTGAAAGATCGCTTACGTAATAAAAACGGCCAGATTACTTAGGATGACAAAAGACAAAACGGAGATCTTATCGGGCGAAACATGATCGTGGCGTGAGTCGATTGCAAGAGGAAGGACCACGCGTCCAGCGATGAGCAAATGGAGCGCAACGGCATCGGCCGGCGTGCGCGGGGTACCTGCTCGCCCGCGTATTGCCGCCTCGGATGCTGCATCGCGCGCGGCGTGGGTGGCGTTCGCGCCGGCTCCGCGCAATGAACCAATACATGAAGGGAACGGCGCGCGGTCGTACCGGACGCCGATTGCCGCACAGACGGCGTCTTGAAGCAACGGGGAACACCATGACCATTTCAGCGCGCGACGAACAGAATCAACCGGTCGATGCATGGTTTGCGTACAAAGTGCCGAAACTCGTCGGCGGCCCGAACAGCTCGGGCGCCACCGGCTACGAATACGCGTATTACGACCGCACGGTGGGCAAGTTCACCCAGTCGCCGAACCTGATGAACGACAAGCAGGGCGCACTGTTCTACACGCTCGATGCGGTGTTCGGCAACCCGGCCGGGACGTTTGGCTGGGTGCTCTACAACGACGAGATGCCGACCGACGCCGACCGCAGCAACAACGATACGCTCGGCCACACGAAGGGCATCATAGCGTTCGACACGGCGTCGGATTCCGCCTTCTGGCTGCTGCATTCGTGGCCGAAGTATGCGAGCCCGGCCGAACCCGGCGTGCCGACGCCGTTGTACGGGCAGACGTTCATGTGCCTGAGCATCGATCTCGACACGGCCGGCAAGCTGGCCGCGCAGATGGCGCTGAACCAGCAGCCGCAGGTGTACCTGCCGCGCACCGCGAACCTGCCGGCCAATCATCCGCTGGTCCTGCTGACCAAGCCGCTCAGCGTGACGACACCCGGCGATTCCAGCGTGGTGCCGCTGAGCACGCGCGGCGGGGCGCCGTTCAAGGTGATCGCGAAGAACCGCAAGTGGGGCAAGGATTTCTGGAACGATCTCGTCGGCCCCACGCTCGGCGCCGACATGGACGTCGAGACCTGGATCCGCGGCAAGATCCCGCCGATCCTCGACAGCGACGGCGTGCACAAGACCTTCGACATCAAGTACATCGACCTGCGCAAGCTCGGCGCGCCGTGGGCGTGGCCGGAAACGCAGGACCACGCGAAGTGGGGCATCACGACGACCGACAACTGGGTGTGCGTCGGCGACATCAACCGGATGGTGTCGCAGGAGAAGCGCGGCGGCGGCACGATCGCGCTCCAGGATCCAGTGCTGTGGAAAGCGCTGTCGCAGACGGACCTGATCATTCCGCCGCCCGGCAAGACCAGCGCACAGGCGCTCGCGATGATCCAGGCCACGCACGCCGCGCCGGCGTCGTGACGCGCGTGCGCGCCGTCACCCCCGATCGTCCCATTCAAAACAACCCGACGTCCCCTTCCTCCCGGAGTCTCGCCATGAATGCGAATGCCTTGCCGGACCCGCTCGCTTCGACCCTGACCCGCCTCACCGACATCGCGCCGGAATTCGTGGCGCGCGCGAGTCCGACGCTGCCGCCTGTCGACTGGCAGAAGATCGGCCAGTCGGCGCCGGTGCGCATCGCATCGGGCGCACGCACACCATACGATCCGTTGCCGCGCGCCGACATCGTGATCCTGACGTGGACGAGCGCCGAATGGTTCGCGCTCGATCACGTGTTCGTGAACAGCGACACCGTCGGCGATCCGTCGCAATACGGCTGGCGCGACAGCTGGCTGCCGTACAGCCGCGGGGCGTCCGATTATCACGCCGACGCGCAGTCGGGCACGCTGTGGGGGCAGTTCCAGATGGTGCGGATCGTCGACCGGTCGGGGCGGCCGTGGAACGTGCTGTTGTTCAAGTCGAACGCGCATCTGGCGCATGCGCCGTGGCTCGATGGCCTCGCGGCGATGGTCCGCTGCATCGTCGAGGATGCGCGGCCGGATCGCCTCTACACGATCGGCACGGCCGGCGGCGCGCGCACCGATCAGCGGCTCGGCGATACGGTCGTTGCCAACGCGACGTTGCTCGAGCTGCAACGGCCGCAGAACACGGCGAGCCCCGACGACGGCAACATGGCGCGCTGCCCGACCTGGTACCCGTCGACGGCGCTGCTCGGCGACGTGGAGCGCGAACTGCTGTTCCGGATGGATCAGGTCGTGACGCAGCAGTCGCTGCAGAGCCTGTTCGACCAGTTGAAAGCGCAGCATCCGAACGATCCGGGGCTGAGCGAACTGACGCTCGACGATCTGCTCAACGACGCGTTGCGGCCGGCGTGCCTGAACAAGCCGGCGGTCCTGCCGCTGAAGGACACGCCGCTGCTCACGACGGATTTCTACTACATCGCGGAGGGCAAGCGCGCGGACGCCTACTCGTGCCTGGAGATGGACGACGCCATCATCGCGCAGGAAGCGAACCGGCTCGGCGTGCGCTTCGCGTGCGTACGCAACATCTCGGACCCGGTCGTGCCGAAACACACCCACCAAGGCAAGACGATCGCCGATGCGACCCGCGCCGACTGGTCGGGGCTGATCTACACCACGTTCGGCATGCTGACCAGCTACAACGGTGCGCTGGCCACGTGGGCGACGATCGCGGGCGAAGGCTCGGCGGTCTACAACCCGAGCCGCGGCCAGGTACCGCACGACGCGCAGGATCCGCTCGAAGTCCAGCTGGCGTTCCAGGTGCGCGCGTGCGGCACCTGCTCGTTCTTCTGGCCCGAGGACCTGAAGCAGCGCACCTACGGCCCGTATACGGCGTTCGATTTCGACGTCAACGTGCCGTACGCGGCGAGCGGCGGCTACAGCGGCGCATCGCCGTGGGTGCTGGGGCGCACGCGGCCGCCCGCGTTTCCGAACGGCGAGGTGATCGACGGCTGCCGCAAGGCGCCGATCATGACGATCGGCATCAATCCGAACCTGACCGCGTTCCTGCCGGGCCAGACGGGCGCGGCATGGTGCTATCCGGATTTCTCGTCCGACGACGACACCAACGCGTGGGCGAAGTATGCGTGGTACTACCGCTACCGGAGCGTCTACCAGGAAAAGCTGGATCTCGATTTCGTGCGGCGCTTCATGCTGCCGGAAGGGCAGGTCGTCGCGCCGCGCGGCGGGGTGGTGACGGCGGCGACCCGGGCCAATTCGAGCGCGGCCTGGACGATCACGGTGCGCTACGACGGCGATACGGCCGACACGGTGGTCGCCGTACCCGGCAAGCAGGGCGAGTTTCCGTACGTGCTGCTGTTCGATCCGTATCCGCCGCGCAACCGCTTCGAGAAAGGCGACGTGCTGGTCGCGCAGGTATCGGTGCCCGAAGGCATCCAGGTCGAAGTGCTGCAGCAGCCGCAGGGCTACTACATGCAGTTCGTCCCGGTGCTCGACCAGTTCGAGGACGTGCTGCGCAAGGGGCATCCGACCGCGTCGCTGCGCGTCGGCGAGCACGTGTGCCAGCTGGACATGGTCGCGTGCGCGTCGCCGCACTGGAACGCCGGCTTTCTCGGCGGCAGCGCCGCGAGCATCGCGACCATCGTCGACAACTGCGTGAGCCGCAACGCGTGGGCGATCAAGCAGCTGGTGCAGACGCGGCCGGCGGTGCTCTACGTGGTCAGCCAGTCGAGCTGGAACATGTTCTACTCGGCGTTCGGCGCGCATGTGAAGCGCGATCCGCCGATCTCGACGCATCCGGCCGACAAGGATTACACGCTGCTGCGCGAAACGACCGATCCCGCGCATCCGGCCTACATCGACCTCGACGTGACGATCGACGGCCAGCGTTACCAGAGCCGCACGCGGCTCGTCATCACGCCGCACTTCTCGTACAACAGCAATTTCCTCGCGCAGTACCGGCTGAGCCCGGACGACTGGGCGTCGTTCGCGCAGGCGCAGCCGGCTTGCGTCGCCGCGCTGGTGCCGGCCAACGGCTTCACGGTCGTCCCGCCCGATCAACGCTACCCGGGCGACTACACCGCGATCCAGCTCCCGTCCAACACCGATGCGGCGGCCGCGGCGCGGGCCTGGCTCGCCCATCAGTTTCCGGACGCCTATCGCACACTCGAGCCGTACTACGTCGAACCGCATGCGCTGATGGCCGCGGTGCTGGAGGACATGTATGCGCACGGCCAGCTCGCGTGGCAGGACACCGCGACCGGCGGCTATCTGGGGCGCACGCAAGGCTCGTGTCAGTTCTGCGTCAACCGGCACTGGCAGTTCCCGAACGAATGCCGCTATGGCAAGACCAGCGAGACGCCGCCGCCGGCCGGCTGGCTCGCGAAGGTCGCAGACTCGGTCGTCAGGACCGGCAAGCCGGCGGTGCCGTTCGCCGTCGCCGCGCTGCGCCCGGACGGGCCCGCCACCGTTTCCGCCTCGGGAGAACCGCAATGAGCGAACAGGATCTTGCCGCCCGCCGGCTCGTCGCACCCGACGCGGTGCGGGTCTGGCGCGGCTTCCGGCTGCCGTCACTGGCACTCGACGCGTTCATGAACAAGCTCGGCACGGTGTTCGTGCCGGCCACCGTGAAGATGCAGATCGACGCGGGCCTGTGTTCGTACACGCCGACCGTGCCGGCCGGGCTGCCGGGCAAGCCCGATACGGTGCCCGACGAGACCGCGATCCTGTTCTGGGAATCGCAGTCGACGTACTGGAACGGCTTCACCCGGCTCGCGGTGCGGACCTACACACTCACGCACGGCGGCGTGTATCTGACGCAGGACAACCAGAGCCGCGCCGATTTCCCGGTCCGGTTCGCCGGCGAGCTCACGGTCGACCAGCCGGTCTTTCTGTTCGACCAGCCGGCCGACTGGATGCATGGCGCGGTCCGGCACGTGGTGGCGGCGCGCCCGGCCGCGGTCGATCCCGCATCGTTCAGCGCGTCGGTCGCGAAGGTGCTGGCCGAGATCGCCAAGCGCGTGCCGCTCGACGGGGCGATCGCGTGCGTCGGCACCGACTATCTCGTGTACTGGGAGCTGGGGCCGGTGGCGGTGGGCGCCGCGCAGGGCGCCACCGGCATCCCGCTGCTGCAGCCGCTGTTTTCCGGCTGGAACGAGACGTTCGCACCGGCGCCGACCTTCCTGCCGATCGGCTTGTGGGACGAATGGGCGGGCATGGACGTGCGCGCCGGCAGCAGTTTCAACCTCCAGTTCAAGCGGGAGGCGCGCGGATGAACACGCTTGAGGAAAGTTTTCCGGTCGCGCCGGACGCGGTCTATGTGTGGCGCGGGTACCGATCCCCCGCGCTCGCCTACGCGCAGTTCGCGCAGTTTCTCGGCAGCGTGTTCGTGCCCGCCTGCGCGCTGCTGCAACCGCCGGTCGGCCTGCGCGCCTACCTGCCGACGATGGTGCCGCAAGCCGGCAAACCGCCGGCCGTGCCCGACCAGACCGCGCTGATGTTCTGGGCCACGCCGCAATCGCACGATCGCGCGACGAAGGCGATCGCGGTGCGGATCTACCAGAACCTGCACGGCGACGTGTACGACATGGCGCGCAGCAAGCTGCCCGAGGTGCCGGTCGCGTTGAGCGCCGCGAGCGGTGCGTTGCAGGCCGAGCAGCCGTACTTCCTGGTCGACCGGCCGGCGGACTGGATGCTCGGGAGCGCCAGTCATCTGGTGGGCGCGCGCCGTGCGGATCTGAGCCCGGCGGATTTCCTCGCGGCGGCGTATGCGTGGGCGGCGGCACTGCATGCGCATCCGCCGGCCGGCATCGATGGCGCGCTGGTGTGCTGCGGCAACGATTACGCGGTTGCGTGGGTGCATGGCACGCGTGCGCACGGGCCGCTCGATGGCGCCCTCGACGGGCTCGCCGCGCTGACGAAGCCGGTGCTGCAGACCGCTCCGCGGCCGCTCGCGCTGCCGGCGGGGCTGTGGGACGACTGGCCGGGCCTGGATCTGACACAGGACGGCAGCCTCAACCTGCAGTTTGCGCGGCCCCGCGCATCGCGCGCCGCGCCGCGCGAGCCGGAGGCGTGATGAAGCCGATCGAGCATTTCGAGGCGCCGCATCTCGCGCTGTGGAAGTCGTGCGTGACGGAGGTGCTCGCGCGCTCGCTCGGCGCGGAGCGCGATCCGGCCGCCGCGATCGATAACGGGCATCCGCTCGTCGAGGCCACCGACCGCTATTGCCACGCGATGCACGACAACCTGCCGCTCGACCCGCCGGCGGCGGACAGCGACGACGAAGCGGCGGTGCAAACCTATCTGTCGTACCTGCATCACCGGCGCGCGCATGCGAGCATCGCCGGTGCGGCCGACATCGAGCGCGACCTGGAACGGCAGACGCAGGCGTACAAATTCGGCAATCCGCTGTGGCAGCAAATGTACGTGCAGTACTACAAGTACTACTGGCAGTACCCGTTCCACAAGGGCGGCGAGCCGCAGTACCGGTCATGGCAGGCGCCCGGCCCCGGCAACGGCGACCTCGGCTACGGCGTGATCGAGTGGCGGTTGCCGGCGCGCGCGCGGATCGCGATCGTCGGCGACATCGGCACCGGGACGGATGTGGCCGCCGCGGTGCTGGTCGCCGCGCTGAAGTTCGAGCCCGACGCGATCCTGCATCTCGGCGACGTCTATTTCTCCGGCACGCACTTCGAAACCGAGCACCGGCTGGTCGGCCTGGTGCGCGCGGTGCTGCGCAGCGAACGGCAGCGCGTGCCGTTCTTCACGGTGCCGGGCAACCACGAGTACTTCACCGGCGCGGTCGCGTACCTGCAGGCGCTCGATTCCGGCGCGCTGATCGACCAGCCGTCGCAGCGGCAAGCCGCCAGCTATTTCTGCCTGCGCAGCGCCGACGACGGCTGGCAGTTTCTCGGGCTCGACACCGGCTATCACGGGCACTACATGAACGTCGCGGCCTCGGCGCAGCAGGCGACGCTCGAGCGGCTGCACATCGGCCCGGTCGAGACCGCGGGCGCGGCGGCGAGCGCGCACTGGCCCGCCGACGTCAACCCGTATTTCCGTCACGCGCCGCTCGCCGACCTGCCGCGCCGGGACACCACCGCGCCGGTCGACCAGGTGTTCGTGCGTCCCGACGAGCTCGCCTGGCATCTCGACAAGCTCGCGCGGTTTCCCGGCCGCTCGATCCTGCTGTCGCATCACCAGCTGTATTCGGCGCTCGACGTCTGCGGTATCGCGCAGCGGCCGCTGGCGGGCTCGAATGCGCCGGATCCGGCCGACTTCAACCGCGCGTGGGTGGATACCGCGCTATGGCGGCAGTTCGGCGCGACGTTCGGCGACCGGGTGGCCGCGTGGATCTGGGGCCACGAGCACAATCTCGGCATTTTCGCGGACGGCTACCGGCCGGCCGACTGGCCGACGGGCGACGGCGACGCCACGCAGATCTTCAAGCCGCTGCCCAAGGGGCGCTGCGCGGGACACAGCGCGATCCCCGTTCAGGCGAGCGAGGCGCCATACGCGCAGAAATTCCCGGTTCCGCTGCAGCGGCCGGACCTGACGCTCGGCCTGACGGACGGCTGGTACAACCGCGGCTTCCAGCTGCTCGAACTGACGGGCGCCGGGCAGCCGGCCCGGCTCAGCTATTTCCAGATCGAAGGCGCGGACCCCGCGCCGCTGCCGATTTACGTCGAATCGATCACCTGAGCCGGCACGGCGCCGCTCGTTCGATCGTTCATTGCCAGAGGAGCGCATGCATATGAGCAGCATCTATTCGATCAGTCCGGTCAAGGGCACGGACCAGGTGGCGCTGGAACAGGTGTGGAGCAGTGCGCAACTGCCCGCCGGCTACAGCGGCTTCACGGTGCTGCGGACCGGCGAGCGGACCCATCTGGTCGCGTACGACAAGGCCACGCAGAAGACGGACGCCTATGCACTGACCGGGCAGGCGCCGTGGGTGAGCGTGGTCGACGCGAAGCTCGACCTGTCGGGCGGGCCGTGGGACAGCATCGACACCTTCGTGCTGGGCAACGTGCACTACCTGCTCACCTACCGCGCGGACACCGGCACGTTCGGCTTCTTCGCGGTCAAGGAGGGGCTCGCGACGTCGCCGCCGTACACGTTCGCACTGCCGCGCAATACGCCGACCCACAACTTCACCAACGTCGTGCCATACACGTCGCTCGGCCAGCAATACCTGCTCGGCTACGACGTGAACACCGGGCAGGTCGCCAACTTCAGCGTGACCGTGACGCCGGCGTCGACCGGCGGCGTGCCGCCGCTGCTCGCGCTCAACGTCTGGTATCACCAGTGGGCGAAAGGCTGGACGCAGTTCTCGTTCTTCCAGCTCGGCGGCGCCAACTTCTTCTTCAAGATCAACACGGCGAAGCTCAACGTCAACATCGACCACATCCAGGACAATCCCGCGCTCGGCACCGTCGAGGTCGGCAGCTATCTGCAGAACCAGCTGCCCGACGCGCTGCGCATCAGCAGCGCGGCCTGCGTGCCGTGGGCGCATGGCGAGCCGTACCTGATCACGTACATCGCGCAGGACGGCACGACGGCCGTATACCGGATCCACGCCGACTGCCTCGGCTGGACGCAGGCGGGCGCGGCCACGACGCCGTCGGGCGCGGCCCGCGTGGTGCCGTACCGGCTCGGCGACACCGCCTACGCGCTGTTCTATTGACGCCGACCGACAGGAGAAACGCCATGAACCCGAGCACCGTAACGCCGGCGGATCGCGACCTGGCCTGGATCAAGTGCGCGCTGCAAAGCGCCATCGAACTCGAATACTCGACCTTGCCGCTCTATCTGTCCGCGATGTTCTCGCTCGAAGTGCAGAACTATTCGGCGTACAACGCGATCCGCAGCGTCGTGATGGAAGAGATGGTGCACATGGCCATCGTGTCCAACCTGCTCGCCGCGCTGGGTGGCACGCCGCAGTTTCGCGGCATCCGCATCGACTATCCGGTGCATGGCCTGCCAGGCGGTGCGGAGCCCGACCTGAAGGTCGGGCTCGCGCAGTATTCGAAGCCGCAGTTGAAGAATTTCATGCGGATCGAGATGCCGGCGTTCCTGCTGAAGCTGCTCGGGCGGGCCGAGACCTATCCGACGATCGCGGCGTTCTACGCGGGCATCCGCGCGGCGATCACCCGCAACGCCGATGCGGTGCGGGCCGCCGTGAAGGCGGGCGGCACGTCGAATCAGGTCGGCGACGATATCGGCTTCACCACGGTGACGTATTCGCCCGATACCGATCCCGTCGACGCGTTCTATGCGGGCATCGACGAAATCCTCCAGCAGGGCGAAGGGGCGGGCAAGGGCGACGTGCTGACGCCCGGCGCGTTCGAAGGAGAAAAGTCGCATTACGCGCGCTTCGCCGAGCTGTACTACGGCGCGTGCTATCAGGTGCCGGCGCCGCCGGTGCCGTTCGACCGGCAGACCGAGCCGCGATTCTTTGCCGGCACCGCGATCGATGCGCCGGTGGTCGTCAACACGCTCGCGGTGCCGCGCGACGGCTACGCGGCCCTGCTCGCGCTCGATCCGAACCAGGCGGCGGTCAGCGCCGACCTCCAGGCATTCGATACCGGGTTTTCGACGATTCTCGCGACGCTCGACGTCGTGTGGAACGGGCCTGCGGGCGGCTCGTGGAAGTCGCTCGGCGCGGCGGTGCACGGGATGGTGGATCTGCGGGTGCTGTCGTGCTTCAACATCCTGCGCCACCCGGTGCCGGCGGCGGCGCTTGCGCGGCTGGACACGCTGTATCCGGACGAGTACGCGTACCTGCGAAGCTATACGGATCTGTCGAAGCCGGTGTTTTACGGCCCGCGTTTCCGTAACGTGAATCCGGCGGCGTAGGCGCGACACCCGGCGCGGGGCGTGCGTGCGGGGCCAGCGGGTGGGGCTCGCCCTCCGGGGCGGGCGCCCGCGCCAGGGTAGCCCGCTGGCGCCCGCCAATCCGCCCCACACCCAGCTTTTTGTTCATCAACACCAACAAAAATCATCATTTCGCCTCAGGCGGTGTCTCAGCAGAATGTCTCCATTCCAACTCACGCGACAGCACGAGCGTCGCACTGAGCCGCACTTCAGAAGGAGACAGCCGTGGCAGTCGAAACAACCTCAATCGATACGCTCGTCGTCGGCGCCGGACAGGCCGGCGTGGCCATGAGCGAGCACCTGGGCAAGCTGGGCGTACCGCATCTCGTGCTGGAGCGCAGCCGCATCGCCGAGCGCTGGCGCACCGGGCGCTGGGATTCGCTGGTCGCGAACGGCCCCGCGTGGCACGACCGCTTCCCCGGCCTCGAATTCGACGGGCTCGATCCCGACGCGTTCGCATCGAAAGACCAGGTTGCGGACTACTTCGAAGCGTATGCGCGCAAATTCAACGCGCCGATCCGCACCGGCGTCGAGGTGAAGCAGGTGGTGCGCAATACGGGCAAGCCGGGTTTCGTCGTCGAGACGTCCGACGGCACGATCGAGGCGAACCGCGTGGTCGTCGCGACCGGGCCGTTCCAGCGCCCGGTGATTCCGCCGATCGCGCCGGACGACGCGCGCCTCGTGCAGCTCCATTCCGCCGACTATCGCAACCCGGGCCAGCTTCCGGACGGCGCGGTGCTGGTGGTCGGCGCGGGGTCGTCGGGCGTGCAGATCGCCGACGAGCTGCAGCGTGCGGGCCGGCAGGTCTACCTGTCGGTCGGCCCGCACGATCGTCCGCCGCGCGCGTATCGCGGCCGCGATTTCTGCTGGTGGCTCGGCGTGCTCGGCGAATGGGACAAGGAAGTCGCGACGCCCGGCCGCGAACACGTGACGATCGCGGTGAGCGGCGCGCGCGGCGGCCATACGGTGGATTTCCGCAAGCTCGCGAAGCAGGGCGTGACGCTCGTCGGGCTGACGAAGTCGTTCGACGGCGGCGTGGCCGTGTTCGAGCGCGATCTGGCGATCAATCTCGCGCGCGGCGACGAGAACTACCTGTCGCTGCTCGACGCCGCCGACGCCTATGCGGCGCGCAACGGCCTCGACTTGCCGGAAGAACCCGAAGCGCGCCATATCCTGCCGAACCCCGACTGCGTCGCGCATCCGATCCTCGCGCTCGACCTCGCCGGCGCGGGCGTCACGTCGATCATCTGGGCGACGGGCTATGCGGTCGACTACGGCTGGCTGAAGGTCGATGCGTTCGCCGACAACGGCAAGCCGCAGCACCAGCGCGGCGTGTCGAAGGAGCCGGGCATCTATTTTCTCGGGCTGCCGTGGCTGTCGCGGCGCGGCTCCAGCTTCATCTGGGGCGTGTGGCACGACGCGCGGCACATCGCCGATCACATCGCGATCCAGCGCACCTACCTCGACTACCACGACGCATCGCAGCGCCGCTCGACGTCGCACGCGGCGCAGGACGGCGCCGCATCGCACGCCGACGCGCAACCGCTCGCCGACGCGGTGAACTGACCGAACCCATGCCGCCTGCCGCACCGCGTTCGCATCCGGTGCGGCGGCGTGACCCCTGACGACCGAAGGATTCCGATGAGCCAACCCACCCATACCCGTATCCGCATGTTCAACACCAAGGATACCTACCCGAACCAGACGCTCGACAACGACCTGTGCCAGGCCGTGCGGGCCGGCAATACCGTCTACGTGCGCGGCCAAGTCGGCACCGATTTCGACGGCAAGCTGATCGGCCTCGGCGATCCGCGCGCGCAGGCCGAGCAGGCGATGAAGAACGTCAAGCAGCTGCTGGAAGAAGCCGGCAGCGACCTCACGCACATCGTGAAGACGACGACCTACCTGATCGACCCGCGCTATCGCGAGCCCGTGTACCAGGAAGTCGGCAAGTGGCTGAAGGGCGTGTATCCGATCTCGACGGGGCTCGTCGTGTCCGCGCTCGGCCAGCCGCAGTGGCTGATGGAAATCGACGTGATCGCCGTGATCCCGGACAACTGGCAGCCGAACCGCGCATAGGAGGCGACATGACTTTCTCCATCGTCGGGCGTTGCCCGGAGACGGGCCAGCTCGGCATCGCGATCAGCTCGTCGAGCATCGCGGTGGGTGCGCGCTGCCCGTGGGTGCGCGCGGGCGTCGGCGCCGTCGCGACGCAGAACATCACGCTGCCGGCGCTTGGGCCCCAGATCCTCGACCTGATCGAGCACGAGCAGCTTGCGCCCGCCGCGGCGCTCGACCGCGCGCTCAGCGCGAACGGCTGGAGCCAGTACCGGCAGGTCACGGTGATCGACGGGCAGGGGCAGACGGCGTGCTTCACCGGCAAGGAAGCGCTCGGCACGCATCACGCGGTGCAGGGCGAGCAATGCGGGGCGGCCGGCAACCTGCTGGCCGCGCCGGCGGTGATCGACGCGATGGTGCGTGCGTTCGAACAGGCGCCGGGCCTGCTCGCCGATCGCCTGCTGGCCGCGATGCAGGCGGCGATGGCGGCCGGCGGCGAGGCGGGGCCGGTGCATTCGGCCGCGCTGAAGGTGGCCGGCGACGTGACCTGGCCGATCGTCGACCTGCGCGTCGACTGGGCCGATGCCGATCCGATCGGGCAGCTCGATGCGCTGTGGCAGGCGTATCGGCCGCAGATGCAGGACTACCAGACGCGCGCGCTGAACCCCACCGCCGCGCCGAGCTACGGAGTGCCGGGCGATGAATGACACGTCGAGCCGCGCACTGCTCGAACGGCTGATCGCTTTCGCGACGGTCAGCCGCGATTCGAATCTCGAGATGATCGGTTTCATCCGCGACTATCTCGCGGGCTTCGGCGTCGACAGCGAACTGTTCTACAACGCGGCGCGCACGAAGGCGAGCCTGTACGCGACGATCGGGCCGCGCGATCGCGGCGGCATCGCGCTGTCGGGCCATACCGACGTGGTGCCGGTCGACGGGCAGGCGTGGACGGTCGAACCGTTCCGGCTGACCGAGCGCGACGGCCGCCTGTACGGCCGCGGCACGGCCGACATGAAGGGCTTCATCGCGTCGGTGCTCGCGGCCGTGCCGGCATTCGTCGCCCGGCCGCTGGGCGTGCCCGTGCATCTCGCGTTTTCGTACGACGAGGAGGTCGGCTGCCTCGGCGTGCGGCCGATGCTTGAACAACTGGCCGCGCGCGCGCACCGGCCGCGCCTGTGCCTGATCGGCGAGCCGACTGAACTGAAGCCGGTGCTCGGTCACAAGGGCAAGCTCGCGATGCGTTGCCACGTGAAGGGCGCCGCGTGCCACTCGGCGTACGCGCCGTCGGGCGTCAACGCGATCGACTATGCGGCGAAGCTGATCGGCCGGCTCGGCGAGATCGGCGCGGCGCTCGCGCGGCCCGAACGGCACGACGAACGATTCGATCCGCCGTTCTCGACCGTGCAGACGGGGCTGATCAAGGGCGGCCGCGCGCTGAACATCGTGCCGGCCGAATGCGAGTTCGATTTCGAGGTGCGGGCGCTGCCGGATTTCGATGCGCACGACGTGCCGAGGAAGCTGCAGGACTATGCGGAATCCGAACTGTTGCCGAGGATGCGCGCGGTGCAGCCCGATACCGACATTCAACTGCAGCCGCTGGGCGCGTATCCGGGCCTGGCAACCGCGCCGGACAGCGAGGCCGCGCGGCTGCTCGCGATGCTGAGCGGCTCCGATGCATTCGGCACGGTGGCGTTCGGCACCGAGGGCGGGCTGTTCGGGCAGGCCGGCATTCCGACCGTGGTGTGCGGGCCCGGCAGCATGGACCAGGGGCACAAGCCCGACGAGTTCGTCACGCTCGACCAGCTCCACGGCTGCGACGCGATGCTGGAGCGTCTGGTCGCCCATCTCGCCGCGGCCGCCTGAACCGCCGACCGGCCGACACGCACGCACCGCCTCCCGCGGCGCGTGCGTTTTCCTGTCCTTCCCGTTCGTTAGCGCGCCGTTTCCGCGACGATCTGCGCGAGCCGCTCGCGGCAGAAATCGACGAACGACTGCGCCTGCTTCGTGAGCTGCCCGCGCTTCAGCCGTGCGCTCACGAGCCCCGACGGGCTCACCGTTTCGCTGAGGCCGATCGTCACGACGCGCTGGCCGTCGTACGTGTATTCGGAGTGCGGCCGCGTGACGAGCAGCGAGAAGCCGAACCCCTGGCCGACCATCCCGCGCACCATCTCGATCGACGGCGACCCGAACACGATGTTCGGCGTGAGCCCGAGCTCGTGAAAGAGGCTGACGAAATACGTGCGGCTCGGCTGCACGTCGAGCAGGATCATCGGCTCGACGCAGAGGTCGCGCAGCGATACGTGGGTCTGGCCGGCGAACCGGTGATTCTCCGGCAGCAGCACGTACGGCTGCTGCGGCGGCATCAGCGGCTCGGTTTCGATCGTGCCGTCGAGATCGTGGTCGTACATGAGCGCGAGATCGAACGTGCCGGACGTCAGGCCCTGCACGAGCTCCTGCTGGTCGCCGTCGCGCAGCCGGATGTTCACGCCCGGGTAGCGCTCGCGAAAGCCCGCGATCAGTTGCGGCAGATAGAGCGGCGCGACCGTCTCGAAGCAGCCGATATCGATCTGCCCGGTGATCACGTCGTTGTCGGCCAGCGCGTTCTGTTCGAATTCGTGCGAGATGCGCAGCAGCTCCTGCGCTTTCCGGTAGAAGCGCGTGCCGCTCGGTGTGAGCGACACGCCCTGCGCGTGATGGCGGATGAACAGCTTCACGCCGAAGCTTTCCTCCAGACCCTTGATCGCGCTGGAGATCGACGGCTGCGCGATGAACAGCTGGCGCGAGGCCTCGGCGACGCTGCCGGATTCCACCGTCGTCACGAAGTATTTCAGTTGCCGCAAAGTGTAGTGAGCCACAAGCACCTCTGATGCACGGCCCCGGCGTGCCGCCGCGGGCGCAATCTGTCCATGGTTTGCGTAGCACCTTACCTGAAAGCCCCCCGGTGCCGGCATTTCCGCTGCAGAGCTTTTTCGTATGTCCCGGAAATATTTTTAGTATTTTCCGGTCGCGATGGTCGTGGCGCACCATCGTCTCCAACCTGGAACACGACGATCACGAAGCGGTTGCGCACGCGGCAGCGGGGCATGTCATCCGTCCCCGCATGCGCATCGTCCGCTTCGTTCGACACCGCCGCGCGTGCACGCGGTGCGTCGTCGCTCGCGTATCCGGACCCGATTGCAGGCGCGCCCCCCAACGCGCGCCGGCTGACACGGCAAGCGCGCATCGCCGCGCAGGACAGGAGACATCACCATGACGAACGTGGACCGCAACGCGTCCCCGATGATAGAGAAGCACACGATCGGCTACGTGCCGCCCGCGGAGCGCCACGGCAAGGTGCGCGACCTGTTTACGCTCTGGTTCGGCGGCAACATCGCGCCGCTGCCGATCGTGACCGGCGCGCTCGGCGTGCAGCTGTTCCACCTGAACCTGATGTGGGGCATCGTCGCGATCGTCGTCGGCCAGGCGGTCGGCGGCGTGCTGATGGCGCTGCATTCGGCGCAGGGGCCGCAGATGGGCATCCCGCAGATGATCCAGAGCCGCGCGCAGTTCGGTTCGTGGGGCGCGCTGCTCGTGACCGTGATCGCGGCCGTGATGTACGTCGGCTTCTTCGCGTCGAACATCGTGCTGGCCGGCAAGTCGGTGCACGGCATCGCGTCGTCGGTGCCGGTGCCCGTCGGCATCGTGATCGGCGCGGTGGGCTCGGGGCTGATCGGCATCGTCGGCTACCGGTTTATCCACATCCTGAACCGGATCGGCACATGGGTGCTCGGCATCGGCATCCTGGTCGGCTTCTGGATGATCCTCACGCACGTGACGACCGACGATTTCCTGACGCGCGGCGGCTTCAACTTCGCCGGATGGCTCGCGACGGTGTCGCTGTCGGCGTTGTGGCAGATCGCGTTCGCGCCGTACGTGTCGGACTATTCGCGCTATCTGCCGGAAAACGTCGGCGTGGCGTCGACGTTCTGGGCGACCTATCTCGGCTGCACGATCGGCTCGACGCTCGCGTTCGTCTTCGGCGCGGTCGCGGTGCTCGCGGTGCCGGCCGGCGCGGACGCGATGGATGCGGTCAAGCAGGCGACGGGCCCGCTCGGCCCGCTGATGCTCGTGCTGTTCCTGATGAGCGTGATCAGCCACAACGCGCTGAACCTGTACGGCGCGGTGCTCGCGGTGATCACGTCGGTGCAGACGTTCGCGTACAAGTGGATCCCGACCGCGAAGGCGCGCGCGGTGGTGTCGGTCGTGATCTTCGTCGCGTGCTGCTACGCGGCGATCGGCGCGTCGACGAACTTCGTCGGCAACCTCGTCGATCTCGTGCTCGCGCTGCTCGTCGTGCTGGTGCCGTGGACGGCGATCAACCTGATCGACTTCTACGTGATCCACAAGGGCAAGTACGACATCAAGTCGATCTTCATGGTCGATGGCGGGATCTACGGCCGCTTCAACCCGCAGGCGCTGCTCGCGTATGCGATCGGCATCCTCGTGCAGATTCCGTTCATGAACACGCCGATGTATGCGGGCCCGATTCCCGCGCATCTCGGTGGCGCCGACCTGTCGTGGGTCGTGGGGCTGGTGCTGACGTCGCCGCTGTACTACTGGCTCGCGACGCGTGACAGCGCGTATCGGCGCCGGCAGACGGGCGCGACGATGCCGCCGACGGCGGTGCGCTGAACGGGACGTGGTTCGGGGCGCACGAGAGGGCCAGGGTGCCGTTTCCCGTGCTGCGTAGTAGCGGAGGCGCTGAACGCGGAATGCCGGCTTTCAGCGCCTTCGTCGTGCCGAAGTCGCGGTGAAGTAGCCGGGCG
>NZ_JAAGPG010000133.1:0-18412 GCF_017104665.1 Burkholderia sp. Se-20378
TCCGTGGAGGTCTCGACGCCGTACGCGCGTCGCCGCAGCATCGCGTCGAGCAGGTCCCAGCTGTTGTTCGGCATCAGTTCGAGCAGCGCCTCGTCGACGGCCGCGACCGCGATCTGCGTGCCGGCCGGCGCGGGCTGGCCGTTCGGCAGCGTGACCTTCACGTGCGCCTGCGCCTTGCTGCGCACCGTGTAGCGCGTCGCGTCGGTCGTCACGGTCACGCCGAGACGGTGCACGCCCGTGCCGACCTTGATTTCACCGAGCCCGTAGCGGAACGCCGGTTTCGACAGGTCGACGAACGCGGTCGGCGCTTCATAGTGACGGCCTTCGCGCCAGAACGCGCGCGCCCATTCGACCGGCGCCTTCCAGCCCCACGTGAAGAACGAGTACCACGGCACTTCGCGAATCCGGCCGCGCAGCGCGAGCACCGACACGTAGACGTTCGGCCCCCACGATTCGCCGACCTTCAGGTCGACCGTCGGATTCTTGCCGTTCAGCTCGACGATGTGCGTTTCCATCACGCCGCCGCGTTCGACCGCGACCAGCGCGGTCGCGTAGCGGAACGGCATGCGCACCTGGAAGCGGGCAGTTTCGCCCGGTTCGTACGAGGTTTTCTCGGGGATCACGTCGATCCGGTCGGTGTTGTCGCCGCCGAACCAGAGTTCGTCTTCGCGCGTGACCCACACCGATGTCGAGGCATTCGACGTGCGGCCGTCGCCGTCCTTGGCGACCGCGATCAACTGCACGTTGCCGGCCTGTTCGAGCGTCGCGTCGCAGGCCATGCGACCCTTGTCGTCGGTCTTGCCCGAGCACAGCACGCCGAGGTCGCGCGTGTCGCTCTTGTTGTCGTACGCATAGAAGCCGCCGACCATCCGCTTGCGCGACGACGTCGTGATGTGCGCAACGCCCTTGATCTCGATCGGCACGGATGCGCGCGGCTTGCCTTGCAGGTCGACCGCCAGTGCCTGCACGGGCACGCGCTGGCCGACCGATACCCAGCGGCCCGCCTTGATGCCGGCCACCACCGCGGCCGGCCACAGGATCGTGTCGCCGCGAATCGTCTGCACTTCGCCGTTCGGGTCGGCGAACGTCGCTTCGAGCGCGATGCGCTTCGGTGCGTCGACGTCCGGCAGCCCCTTGAGCGTGACCGAGCCCGCACCGTTGCGGTCGAGCGTCAGCGGCAGCTTGTCGGCGATCAGCTTCGTCGCGTCGGGATCGTTGTTCGACGCCGATGCGTTGTCGCCATCCTGCGAATCGTCGTCGGCATTGCCGTCGCTCGCTTCGGGACGATACGGCGTGAAGCTGAAATCCTCGAAGCGATCCGCGAACGGCGGCGACGCCCACTTCATCAGCGCCGACACCTGCACGGGCAGGTTCGATGCGCCGCCGCCCGACACGTAGTCGATCTGCACCGCGAGCGGCGCTTCCTTCACGGCGATGAGCGGACTCTTCTGCGCGTCGCGCGCGCCGATCGACCCCTTCAGCACCGGCAGGCGGAACGCCTCGACGCGGAAGCTGCCGCTGTAATAGGTGGCGGTCGGTGCGTCTTCCGGGCCGCCTTCGAGCTCGACGCTGTATTCGCCGAGCTTCGCGGCGGCCGGCAGCGTGAACTGCGTGTCCGCGCTGTGGTCGGCCGCCCACGTGAGCGGCAGCTTGTAGGTCTGGCCGGTGCCGAGATGGCGGATCGTCACGCGCGTCGGGTATTGCGACGGGAACGCGAGGCTCTGCAGCGTTTCGGCACGAATGAAATGCTTCATCGACACGGTTTCGCCGGCACGCAGCAGCGTGCGGTCGAAGACCGTATGCGCGCGCACGGTCCGCGCGCTGTCGGTGTCGGTCGGCACGTTGAAGCGCCACGATTCGATCCCGCGGTTCCAGCCCGAGCTGACGAACGCCATGTCGGGGCCCGTCTTCGGATCGTTCACGCGGGCCGACACGAAGTAGTCGTCGAAGCGCTGCTCCGAATCGGACGAGCTGCATGCGCGCTTCGATTCGAATGCGCCGTCGATCTTCAGCAGGCCCTGTGCATCGGTCTTGCCGGACGCGATCTCGTCGCCGTTGCAGTCCGATACGCGGATCTGCGCGTTCGGCACGGGCTTGCCCTTGTCGAGCGTCGTGACCCACACGAGGTTGTTTTCGCGGCCCTGTTTCAGGTGCACGCCGAGGTTGGTGACGAGCACCGTGGTGCGCACGTACATGCTCGACGGCTTCGCGAGCAGCGAGCGGCCGAGCGCGGGCGACGCGAGTTCGAGCACGTAGAAGCCGGGCTTGTCGATCGGCACGCCGACGACTTCGAACGGGCGCAGCGCCTTCGGGTCCGCCTTCGGCAGCGTCAGCGCCTGCACGCCGGGCTGGCCCTTGAGCAGCGTCAGCGAGCGCACGTCGATGCGGCGATCCTTCGGCGCGGGCGCTTTTTCGCCGGCTTCACGCGGCACGTAAACCGGATGCTGGCCCTTGCGTTCGAGCAGGCCGGGAATCTGGCTGTCGATCGAACCGGCCGTCATCGACCAGTTGTCGAAGCGGTCGACCGTGCGCATCCACTGACGAATCGCGGTGTCGTCGTCGACCTTCAGGTTCGAGAATTGCGCGCCCTGGGTGTTGAGGCCGTCGATATGCAGGTCGGCCTCGACGTTGCGCAGCGTGACGGGCACGAGCGCGGGCGAATCGGGTTCGGCGAAGCGCTCGACGATCCCGAAGGTGCCCGACGAGAATTTCGCGAGCGGCGGCATCGGCGCGGTGCGCGTCGCGAGCGGGAACAGGTCGGCGTTGGACAGCGAGCGGTCGGTCACGTCGCGCAGGCCCGACGGCAGTTCGATCGTCAGGCCGGCCTGTTCGGGCAGCGGCGGGTTGAACGTGACGGTGGTGACTTCCTCGCTCTTGTCGTCGGCCGCGAAGGTCGGCGCGAGCGAACCGTCAGGGCCGCGCACTTTGATGGCCTCGGCGTTCTTGCGCGAGATCGGCGCGTTGAACGACAGCGTGAGCGGACGCAGCGGCGTGCAGGGTGCCTTCGCATTCTCGCGTTCGCACGAGAAGCTCGCGGCGAACGGGGCGCGCACGGTGAAATCGAAGCGCCGTTCCGTTTCGTTCGGGATCCCGCTCGGGCTCGTGACGCCCTTGCCGTACACGAGCTGCATCTTTGCGCTCGCCGGCAGCGCCTGCGCGCACGACAGCGTCAGCACGCGCGCGGCATCTTTCTTCAGCCCGAAGTGATCGAGCAGGGCGTTGCGCGCATCGTCGTCGGCGGCCGTGACCGGAATGCGGTTGCCGATGCCGGCTGCTTCGCACCAGATGTTCGCGAGCGCCGAGCGCGGTTCGGCCGGGCCGTTCAGCTTCAGCACGAACATCTGCCGTTCCTCGATCTCGCGCGAGCCGGGGCGCACATTCACCGGGAACGGGCCGCCCGTCTGGAACGTGAAGCGGCGCGGGCCGCTGGCCGCATTGCCGGCGACCGAGCGCAACGTGTCGTTGAGCGCGACCGAGCATCGCACGCCGGGCGGCAGGTCGTTTTCGAAATCGTAGACCCAGGTCTTGTCGTCGAGCCAGTGACCCTGGCCGCGCGCGGCCGTGGAATCGTTGCAGGTGACGCGTGCGGGATTCGGCGCGGAGGCCGAGCCGAACGCGACCATCGGTTCGTCGAACTTGACGACGCTCTGCCGGACTTCGGTGACGGTGCCTTGCGGCGATACGCTCACCGTGCGCGCCGCGCCCGCATGCAGCGACAGTGCCGTGGCGCCGCCGAGCGCCGCGACGGCGCCGATGCGCCAGAGCAGCCGCGTGGTGTGGTTGGTTCGCTTTGCTTTGTTCTGTTTGTCGTGCTGCTTCATCGCTCGATTGCCCTCGGAGGGAAGCTTTCTGTTTGATTGCACGCGATTCTAACCGACCGACATGCGCGCGCATCGCACCGCACAGTGTGTCGTCGACATGCGACACTGGTGTGCGTGCCGCAGATTTGTCGCGTCGACGATACAAAAATGCAGCGAAATGTCGATTGTCTCGGATTGCGGAACATTTAATGGACTATAAAAAGATTGTTCGATCCGATTTGTGCGCGTACATTTCAGGTCCGCGCCAATGTTTGAGAAATATCAAGCGTGGTTTTCCCGAATCCGGTGTTCGAGAGAAGGAAACATGCACAACGACAACACTCCCCACTCGCGTCGCACGGGCGACGCAGCCGTAACTGGCATCACACGGCGTCAATGGTTGCAGGGCGCACTGGCGCTGACGGCGGCGGGCCTCACCGGCTCGCTGGCGTTGCGGGCCCTGGCAGACGATCCCGGCACCGCGCCGCTCGATACGTTCATGACGCTCTCCGAAGCATTGACAGGCAAGAAGGGGTTGAGCCGCGTGCTCGGCCAGCGCTTCCTGCAGGCCTTGCAGAAGGGCTCGTTCAAGACGGCCGACAGCCTGCCGCAACTCGCCGGCGCACTCGCGTCCGGTTCGCTGAATCCCGATCAGGAAGCACTCGCGCTGAAGATTCTTGAAGCGTGGTATCTCGGCATCGTCGACAACGTCGTGATTACCTACGAAGAAGCATTAATGTTCAGCGTCGTTTCCGATACGCTCGTGATCCCGTCGTATTGCCCCAACAAACCCGGCTTCTGGGCCGAAAAACCGATCGAGAGGCAAGCCTGATGGCCGATACCGATACGCAAAAGGCCGACGTCGTCGTCGTCGGATCGGGTGTCGCAGGCGCGATCGTTGCACACCAGCTCGCGATGGCGGGCAAGTCCGTGATCCTGCTGGAAGCCGGCCCGCGCATGCCGCGCTGGGAAATCGTCGAGCGCTTCCGCAACCAGGTCGACAAGACCGATTTCATGGCGCCGTACCCGTCGAGCGCGTGGGCGCCGCATCCGGAATACGGCCCGCCGAACGACTACCTGATCCTGAAGGGCGAGCACAAGTTCAACTCGCAGTACATCCGCGCGGTGGGCGGCACGACGTGGCACTGGGCCGCGTCGGCATGGCGCTTCATCCCGAACGACTTCAAGATGAAGACGGTGTACGGCGTCGGCCGCGACTGGCCGATCCAGTACGACGACATCGAGCATTACTACCAGCGCGCCGAAGAGGAACTCGGCGTGTGGGGCCCGGGCCCCGAGGAAGACCTGTACTCGCCGCGCAAGGAGCCGTACCCGATGCCGCCGCTGCCGTTGTCGTTCAACGAGCAGACGATCAAGAGCGCGCTCAACGGCTATGACCCGAAGTTCCACGTGGTGACCGAGCCTGTGGCGCGCAACAGCCGCCCGTACGACGGCCGGCCGACTTGTTGCGGGAACAACAACTGCATGCCGATCTGCCCGATCGGCGCGATGTACAACGGCATCGTGCACGTCGAGAAGGCCGAGCAGGCCGGCGCGAAGCTGATCGACAGCGCGGTCGTCTACAAGCTCGAGACGGGGCCGGACAAGCGCATCACCGCCGCGGTCTACAAGGACAAGACGGGCGCCGACCATCGCGTCGAAGGCAAGTACTTCGTGATCGCCGCGAACGGCATCGAGACGCCGAAGATCCTGCTGATGTCCGCGAACCGCGATTTCCCGAACGGTGTCGCGAACAGCTCGGACATGGTCGGCCGCAACCTGATGGATCACCCGGGCACCGGCGTGTCGTTCTACGCGAACGAGAAGCTGTGGCCGGGCCGCGGCCCGCAGGAGATGACGTCGCTGATCGGTTTCCGCGACGGCCCGTTCCGCGCGAACGAAGCCGCGAAGAAGATCCACCTGTCGAACATGTCGCGCATCAACCAGGAAACGCAGAAGATCTTCAAGGGCGGCAAGCTGATGAAGCCCGAGGAGCTCGACGCGCAGATCCGCGACCGTTCCGCGCGCTTCGTGCAGTTCGACTGCTTCCACGAAATCCTGCCGCAACCCGAGAACCGCATCGTGCCGAGCAAGACGGCCACCGACGCGGTCGGCATCCCGCGCCCCGAGATCACGTATGCGATCGACGACTACGTGAAGCGCGGCGCCGTGCACACGCGCGAGGTCTACGCGACGGCCGCGAAGGTGCTGGGCGGCACCGAAGTCGTCTTCAACGACGAGTTCGCGCCGAACAACCACATCACGGGCGCGACGATCATGGGCGCGGATGCACGCGACTCGGTCGTCGACAAGGACTGCCGCACGTTCGACCATCCGAACCTGTTCATCTCGAGCAGCTCGACGATGCCGACCGTCGGTACGGTGAACGTGACGCTGACGATCGCGGCGCTGGCGCTGCGGATGTCGGACACGCTGAAGAAGGAAGTCTGACCGTGCGGAAATCTACTCTCACCTTCCTCCTTGCCGGCTGCCTCGCGCTGCCGGGTCTCGTACGCGCGGCCGATGCGGCCGATCCGGCGCTGGTCAAGCGCGGCGAATATCTCGCGGTCGCGGGCGACTGCATGGCGTGCCACACCGCGAAGGGCGGCAAGCCGTTCGCGGGCGGTCTCGGCATGCCGGTCCCGATGCTCGGCAAGATCTACACGAGCAACATCACGCCCGATCCGGAGACGGGCATCGGCAACTGGTCGGCCGAGGACTTCGAGCGCGCGGTGCGCCACGGGGTGTCGAAGAACGGCGACAACCTGTATCCGGCGATGCCGTACGTGTCGTACGCGAAGATCAACGACGACGACGTGCAGGCGCTGTACGCGTACTTCATGCACGGCGTCGAGCCGGTCAAGCAGGCGCCGCCGAAGAACGAGATCCCCGCGCTGCTGAGCATGCGCTGGCCGCTGAAGATCTGGAACTGGCTGTTCCTGAAGGACGGCGCATACGAACCGAAGCCGGCGCAGAGCGCCGAGTGGAATCGCGGCGCGTATCTCGTCCAGGGTCTCGCTCACTGCAGCACGTGCCACACGCCGCGCGGCATCGCGATGCAGGAGAAATCGCTCGACGAGACGGGCGGCAGCTTCCTGTCGGGCTCGGTGCTCGCGGGCTGGGACGGCTACAACATCACGTCCGACGCCAACGCGGGGATCGGCGGCTGGACGCAGCAGCAGCTCGTCCAGTACCTGCGCACCGGCAGCGTGCCGGGTCTCGCGCAGGCGGCCGGCCCGATGGCCGAGGCGGTCGAGCACAGCTTCTCGAAGATGACGGAAGCCGACATCGGCGCGATCTCGACGTACATTCGCACGGTACCGGCCGTCGCCAGCGGCGATGCGAAGCAGTCGCGTTCGTCGTGGGGCAAGCCTGCCGAAGATGGCCTGACGCTGCGCGGCGTCGCGCTCGCGTCGTCGGGCATCGATCCGGCACGGCTCTATCTCGGCAACTGCGCGACCTGCCACCAGATGCAGGGCAAGGGCACGCCGGACGGCTATTACCCGCCGCTGTTCCACAACTCGACGGTCGGCGCACCGAATCCGACCAACCTCGTGCAGGTGATCCTGAACGGCGTGGAGCGCAAGGCCGGCAGCGAGGACGTCGGGATGCCGGCGTTCCGCCACGAGCTGTCGGATGCGCAGATCGCCGCGCTGACGAACTACCTGACCGGGCAGTTCGGCAATCCGGCCGCGAAGGTGACCGAGCAGGACGTCGCGAAGCTGCGTTGATGCGGCGCGTGACGAAGCAGGGCGATAACTGACAAGAGGAGGAGCACAGCACATCGGGTTGTTGCCCGATGCCGGTTGTTGCAGAGCGGGGCGGGCGGCGCAGGCGGCCGCCCGTCCTGGTTCATTCGCAATCCGGTGCGCCGCGGCTGTTCCAGCGACGCGCATCGTTTTCGTTGATCGACACCATGACACCGAATCAACCGTTTCTCGCGTCCCAGCGCGATGTGCTGCTGCTGCTTGCCCGGATCCTGCTCGTGATCCTGTTCATCATGTTCGGCTGGAAGAAGATCGTCGACTTCCCCGGCACCATCGCGTTCATGGGTTCCGAAGGCGCACCCGCGCCGATCATTTCCGCCGCGATCTCCGTCGTGATGGAGTTGTTCGTCGGGATCGCGATCCTGGTCGGCTTCCAGACGCGGGCGCTTGCGCTGCTGCTGGCGCTCTATACGATCGGCACCGGCATCATCGGCCACCACTACTGGACGATGACGGGCGGCGAGCAGATCAACAACATGATTCATTTCTACAAGAACATCGCGATCGCCGGCGGCCTGTTCGCGCTTTGCGCGGCGGGCCCCGGGCGTTTTTCGATCGATCGCGGATAAACAGACCCGGGGCGCGCGCATGGGGCGCGCGCTGGAAGGTCGAGACTCCGAGGGGGCATCATTTTGCGACTCAAACATTTCGCATGGCTGATCGCGGCTGCCACACCGGCGGCCGCTTTTGCACAGACGAGCGTGACGCTGTACGGCCGCGTCGACGGCGGCATCGAATACCTGAACCACATCGCGAAGCCGAATGGCGGCAGCGGGACCCGCTGGAGCGCCGAAAGCGGCGACTGGGGCACCAGCATGTTCGGGCTGAAGGGCATCGAGGATCTCGGCGGCGGGCTGTCGACGGTCTTCAACCTGGAAACCGCGTTCCAGGTGATGAACGGGCAGACGGGCGGCGGCCGCATGTGGTCGCGGCGTGCGTACGTCGGGCTGAAGAGCAACACGTGGGGCCAGCTGCAGGCCGGCCGCAACCTGTTCATCGACAGCGACGGCGTGTGGGAATTCGACCCGTTCGTGCAGCAGGCGTTTTCGTCGGCCTCGCTCGTGCGCGGCCGTAACTGGCAGCAGACCAGCAACAACATCGAATATCACAGCCCGGTGATCGGCGGCTTCGACGTGCAGGCGCAATACGCGTTCGGCAATCAATCACGCGGCTTCAACTACGGCGCGGCCGACGATTTCGGCCGCTCGGACGGGATCATGATCTCGTACCACTCGCCGTTGCTCGACGTGCGCGGCATCTATGACGAACTGCGCGACAACAACGGCAAGTTCAGCAACATCTTCACCGCGTCGCGCGAGTATTTCGTCGGTGCGAACGTGAAGGTGTCGAAGTTCAAGATCCAGGGCGCGTATACGCACTACCAGGCGCCGGACAGCCCGGCCGGCGTGGCCGATCGTGCCGATCACTACTGGCTCGGCGCGACCTATTCGGCGACGCCGCAATGGGCGGTGACGGGCGGCGGTTACTACGTGAAGGTCGGCGACGGCGGCGGCGATGCGTCGCACGACCCGTCGGGGCACGCGATGATGTATGTGCTCGGCACCACGTACAACCTGTCGAAGCGCACGTTCCTGTATGGCACGGTTGCGTATGTGCGCAACGGCGGCAACTCGAACTTCTCGCTGCTCGCGACGCCGCGTGATGCGACGTCGGGGACGAGCCCGATGACGGGCGAGTCGCAGACGGGTGCGTATGTGGGGATGATGCATACGTTCTGAGCGGGGGCGGTTACTCGACCGGTACGCAACGCACGGGTGGTGGCCGCCCGTGCGTTGTTGCGTTTACGGTGTGTGAACGGCGCCGGTCAGAACACGCAAGCCTCGGTCGTCGTCAGCGTCGCGAACGGCCCCCCAAGCGTCGCGTTGTGATGCGCGACGATCCGCTCGGCCGGCAGCTCCGGCGTGTCCATGCAGGTGTGCGCATCGGTCACGAGCACCGCGCGAAAGCCGTGATCGGCGGCGGCGCGGCAGGCCGTGTCGACGCAGTACTGGGTCTTCATCCCCGCGATGACGATCTCGGCGACGCCGGCTTCGCGCAGCCATTCGGCGAGCCGCGTACCGGCGAAGCTGCTCGACTGCGCCTTGTCGAACACGATGTCGCGCGCCGTATCGATCGCGAGTTCCGGCACCAGCGCGGTCAGCGGCGTGCCGGGTGCGATCGGCGAACCGGCGGGCCCGGTGTGACGCACGGCGAACACCGGCGCACCGGCTTCATGCGCGCGACCGATCAACCGGTTGATGTTCGCGAGCACGCGTTCGCCGTCGTACGGACGCTCGGGGCCATGAAACAGGCCGACCTGCATGTCGACGACGAGCAGTGCGCGTTTCGGGGAAGAGACTTCGGGCATTGCGTTTCTCCTGAGTGACCGATACGGACGGAGAAACGACAAGACCCCGTCCGGAACCGGCGGGGCCTGTGAGGGATGGCGCTACGACCTTGCGCGCACTCGCCGCACGAGCCCGCCGAAGGCGGTCGTGCGCGTCGTGGTCGAGGAGGTGGTCGTGATGTGGCGCATGGAGCGATCATGCACGATGCGCGCGCACCACGTCAATCGCGCATCGTGCGTCGGCCACTCGTCAGTCGAGTGCCTTCCCGGCCTTTTCATCCATGCAGCGCACGGCGAGCAACGTCATCACGCCGCAACCGATCGCGTACCACGCAGGCGCATTCGGATTGCCGGTCGCCGCGATCAGCCACGTGACGAAGAACTGCGCGAAGCCGCCGAAGATCGCGACGCCGATGCTGTACACGAGCGCGCCGCCGGTGGCGCGCACCGCACGCGGGAACAGTTCGCCGAGCATCGCACCCGTCGCACCGATGTTGATCGCATGCACGATCGACAGCGCGGCGATGATCGACAGCAGCGATGCGGCGCCCGGCCAGCGGTTCAGCGCGACGAACGCCGGATAGATCGAGGCCATCAGCACGATGCGCGTCCACCAGACGATCCGGTTGCGCCCATAGACGTCGGACAGGTGGCCGCCGATCGGCGTCACGAGCATCAGGATCGCGCCTGCGACGCAGCCGGCCGTCATCGACAGCCACGTCGGCAGGTGCAGCACCTGCACGCCGTAGATCGCCATGTAGAACACGATGATGTAGTGGATCGACGTGCCGCCGATCGTCACGCCGAGGCCCGCGAACACGGCCTTGCCGTGATGGCGCAGCACGTCGGCGAGCGGCAGCGATGCGACCGGCTCGTCGTGCGTGGCGGCGGGCGCGGCGGCCGGCACTTCCTCGACGGTGCGGCGCAGCCAGTAGCCGATCGGCACGAACAGCGTGCCGATGATGAACGGCACGCGCCAGCCCCAGCTTTCGAGCTGCGCGGCGTTCAGCGACGACGTCAGCGCGACGCCGGTCAGCGCACCGGCGAGCGCGGCGAGCCCCTGGCTCGAGAACTGGAACGATGCGTAGAAGCCGCGGCGATGCTGCGGCGCCTGTTCGAGCAGCAGCGTCGTCGATGCACCGACTTCACCGCCCGACGCGAACCCCTGCAGCAGGCGCGCGAGCACGAGCAGCAGCGGTGCGGCGAGGCCGATCTGCGCGAAGGTCGGCGCAACCGCGATCGTCGCGGTGCCGAGCGCCATCAGCAGCAGCGTGAGGATCATCGCCTTCTTGCGGCCGGCGCGGTCGGCATACATGCCGATCACGAGCCCGCCGAGCGGGCGCGTGACGAAGCCGACGCCGAAGCTCGCCACCGCGAGCATCAATTGCCCGAACTGCGAATGCACGGGAAAGAACAGCTTGCCGATCAGGATCGCGAAGAAGCTGTAGACCGTGAAGTCGTAGAACTCGAGCGCGTTGCCGACGGCGGCGGCCGCGATCAGCCGGCGTTTCTTCGCGGCGGCGCGAGCATCGACCGGCGTGCCGGTGAACGAAAGGGCGGACGTTTCCATGTGGGGCTCCCCCGGTGGGCGCGAAACGATGGGATGAAGGGCCGTCAGGCCGCGAGCCAGGCTTCGGCGATGCGAACCCAGTAGCTCGCGCCGATCGCGAGGATGTCGTCGTTGAAGTCGTAGCCGGGGTTGTGCACCATGCAGCCGCCCTTGCTGCCGATCCCGTTGCCGATGAACGCATAGCAGCCGGGGCGCGCTTCGAGCATGAACGCGAAATCCTCGCTGCCCATCAACGGTGCGGAGTCGGTTTCGACGCGTTCGGCGCCGAGCATCTGGCGCGCGATGTCGGCCGCGAACGCGGTCGGCTCCGCATGATTGACGAGCACCGGGTAGCCATAGTCGTAGTCGACTTCCGCCGTGACGCCGAAGCTTTCCGCCTGGCCTTTCGCGAGCGCTTCGATGCGGCGCGCGAGCAGCGCGCGCACGTCGGCGTTCAGCGCGCGCACCGACAGTTTCATCGTGACGGTTTCGGGAATGATGTTGAACGTCTCGCCGGCCTGCACGCTGCCGACCGTGATCACGGCCGCATGCTGTGCATCGACTTCGCGCGCGACGATCGTCTGCAATGCAACCATGATGCTGCCCGCGGCCGACATCGGATCGCGCGCGAAATGCGGCATCGCGCCGTGGCCGCCGACACCGCGCAGCGTGATCGTCACGCGGTCGGCCGACGCCATCGCGGCGCCGGTGCGGAAGGCCATGTCGCCGGCCGCGCGGCCCGGCATGTTGTGGATCGCGAAGATCGCGTCGCACGGGAAGCGGTCGAACAGGCCGTCATCCATCATCGACTTCGCGCCGCCGAAGTTTTCCTCGGCCGGCTGGAAGATCAGGTTCAGCGTGCCGGAGAACTGGCGCGTGGCTGCGAGGTGGCGCGCCGCGCACAGCAGCATCGCCGTGTGGCCGTCGTGGCCGCAGGCATGCATCTTGTTCGCGTGACGGCTTGCGTACGGCAGGCCCGTGGTTTCCGCGAGCGGCAGTGCATCCATGTCGGCGCGCAGCCCGACCGTGCGCGTGCCTTGCCCTTCGCGCAGCACGCCGACCACACCCGTCTTGCCGATGCCGCGATGCACTTCATAACCCCAGCCGGTGAGCAGCTCGGCGACGAGATCGCTCGTGAGCGTTTCCTCGAACGCGAGCTCGGGGTGAGCGTGGATGCGGCGGCGCACTTCGACCAGCTCGGGTGCGATCGCGGCGATACCGGGGATGACGGGGTTCACGGCTTGCAGCATGGTGTCTCCTGTGGGGCAGGTGGGGCGTTTGGCGCACATATGACGAGCAAGCATATAAATTTCTTTTGTGTACCAGAAGCTGATAAATTGCTTTGGTGCTCACCACCGGTTGCCGCTCGGGAATACCCTGAGCCGGCGTGTGCCGCGCAGCACAGGGTTTCCACGGATCACGCGTCGCCGCCATGAAATACCATCAGTTGAAAGCGTTCGTCACCGTCGCGGAAGAGGGGAGCATTCGCGCGGCCGCGCGGCGCCTGAACGTGTCGCCGGCGGCGCTGACGAAGGCGGTCAAGGAGCTGGAGATCGCGCTCGGCGTGTCGCTCGTCGTGCGCACCGCGCGCGGCGTGCAGCTCACCGCGTTCGGCCAGCAGTTGCAGGTGCGCGCGCGGTTGATCGTCGCCGAAATGCAGCGCGCTCGCGACGACATCGAGCAGGCGCAGGGCGCGATGACGGGCTCCGTCGCGGCGGCGATCACGCCGGCCGCCGCGGTGACGATCCTGCCCGATGCGTTTCGCGCATTCCGGCGCCGCTTCCCGGTGGCGCGCGTCAACCTGATCGAAGGGTTTCCGGGCGTCGCACTGCCGCGCCTGCACGACGGTTCACTCGATTTCGCGGTGGCCGTCGTCGTGCCCGAACTGCTGGCAGCCGAATTCGATCACGCCGAACTCTATGCGAGCCGATCGCTGATCGTCGCCCGCAAGGGGCATCCGCTCGCGTCGGCCACGTCGCTCGCCGATCTCGTCGAGGCCGACTGGCTGATGAACCCGTCGCCGGAAAGCTCGACGCAAGTGCTGTTCAATTCGTTCGTCGCCTACGGGCTGCCGGTGCCGGCGCGCGTCGTCGAATGCCCGAGCTTCGGGCTCGCGCACAGCCTGATGACCGGCTGCGACCTGATCGCATCGATGCCCGAGCAACTGCTGCAGGGCGAGTGGGCGCGCGACCAGCTCGCGGTGCTGCCGATCCGCGAGCGCTTGCCGGGTGTCTCGGTGCAGGTCATCACGCGTCGCGACAGCCCGCTGACGCCGGCCGCCGCGATGCTGCTCGACTGCCTGCGCGATTCCGCGCGGCGCAAGGGCCTGCGGTGAATGGGTGTTCTCGGTTCGCGACCGGAATTGAATCGTTATCCTGACTATCGAGCGCGGGACGTTGACATGATTTGACAGGCACGCGGCTTGCGCAGTGGGCGCGCCATTCCGGCGCATGCCGCGCGAGCCGGTATCATAGCGGCCGGCCCGCCGCTCCGGCCGGCCTCCAACAACATCGCCATCCGGCATCCAGCAATCAGAGGCATTTCATGACCAGTGCAACCCAATTCGACAACGTATCGGTCGTCAAGCGCGCGAACGTCTATTTCGACGGCAAGTGCGTGTCGCATACCGTGCTCTTCCCGGACGGCACGCGCAAGACGCTCGGCGTGATCCTGCCGTGCGCGCTCAACTTCGGCACGGACGCCCCCGAATTGATGGAAGTGCAGGCCGGCAAGTGCCGCGTGAAGCTCGACGGCAGCAGCGAATGGCAGACCTACGGCGCCGGCGAATCGTTCTCGGTGCCGGGCAAGAGCCGCTTCGACATCGAAGTGCTCGAGACGCTCGATTACGTCTGCAGCTACCTGTAACACGCACCCGCGCAGCAAAAGAAAAGCCCCGCCGAAGCGGGGCTTGTCACAAGCGGATGGCGCAAGGCCATCCGGAGCGCCTGTTCTCGTTACAGGCAGGCGTTGATGTCGCCGGCCGACGATGCATCGCCACCGCGGAAACCCACCCAGGTTTTCGCACTGGCGGCGTTGGCCGGGCGCACGATGGCGGCAGCGCCATTCGGCGGCTGCTGGCCCGGCGCATACACGGCCATGGCGAGGCCGTTCGCGAGTTCATACTGCGACGTCACTTGTTGCTGTGACTTGTCGGCCCAGGTCTTGGCGATGCACTGCGCGACCTGGTCGGCGGGTTTCTGGCTTTGTCCCACGTTTTGGAGGGCAGAATCGGCTGCATGAGCAGAAAATGCCACGGTCAATGCGATGAGCGGTAAGTATTTCGCGTTCACGTTATCTCCCTCGAGTCGTGATTGATTGAGTGGGATGCGCAGCAGGACTGCGTAACAGTGAGATTGCATCGGGCGAGCACGGTTCCGGCTATTCCGAAACAAGTTGTTAACGCGCTTGCCAAATGGCGGCTCGGATGCTGTGCACTTTGCTGCGGCACGGCATGCATCGTGTGCGGCACGACGTCATGCGCTGCGTGGTCGGCGCGCTGCCCGGTCGTGTGGTGGCGTGACGGTCGCGGCGAGCGGCATGCGTCTGCATGCCGTGCCGCAACTCATTTTTTGATCGCGAAGTGGAATGGCTGATTGATGGCCCCGTCGCATGAGTACCATGATGACAAACTTTCGTCCGTCGAATTGTTAACCAACTTTAAACACGGGAAGCGGAAGACGATACGGCACGCGAGGGGCGTGCCGCATCGAGCGGAAGCGGTGATGCGAGTGGGGCGTGCGCGGCGAGGGCGCCGCGCGGTGGGTCAGCCGGCCTTGCGCGTGCCGATGTCGCGGAGGTTGGCCGGGACGATCGGGCGGAAGCGTTCGCGCTTCTGCTCGTCGTCGAAGTGCTGGAGCGCGGGCTTGATCAGGTCGCTGCGCGACACGATGCCCGTGATGCGCATCGATTGCTCGTCGTCGACGACCGGCAGGCGTTCGAGGCCGAGCACCGCGAGTCGCGATGCGACGACGCGGCACGTTTCGTGCGCCTGCGCCACAGCAGGCGCGCGGTTGGCGAATGCACCGGAGATCGGCGTGTCGGCTGCGGCCTGGGCGCGCTGCGCATCGAGCGTCGCGCGATCGACGAGACCGAGCAGGCGGCCGTTCTGCACGACCGGGTACGCACGGTGCGTCTGCTTCGCGCCGAAGTACTGCGACTCGACGGCATCGAGCGTCGCTGCGCCGTCGATCGCGACGAGCAGGTCGGCGGACGTCATCACTTCGCCGATGTCGTGCCGCTCGAGCGGATCGACGCCGTATTCGCGATAGATGTGATAACCGCGGCGCGCGATCTTTTCCGTCATGATCGAGCGCTTCATCACGATGGTCGCGAAGCCGTGTGCAACGAGCGTCGCCGCGAGCAGCGGCAGCAGCGCGTTCGCGTCATGCGTGAGGCCGAACGCGAACACGATCGCGGTCAGCGGCGCGCCGAGCGTGGCGCCGAGCGTCGCGGCCATGCACACGAGCGGCCACAGCGCCGGGTCGCCGCCCGGCAGCATCGGCGACAGCACGGTGCCGAGGCCGGCGCCGAGCATCAGCAGCGGGGCGAGCACGCCGCCCGACGTGCCCGAGCCGAGTGCGATCACCCACATCACGGCCTTCACGATCAACAGCGCGAGCGCGATCTTCAATGCGATGTGCTGATGCAGCAGGTCGCCGATCACGTCGTAGCCGACGCCGAGCGCGCGCGGCTCGAGCCAGCCGCCGATGCCGATCACGATCGCGCCGAGCGCGGGCCACCACATCCAGTGCACCGGCAGCTTCGCGAAGGTGTCCTCGACGCGATACAGCGCCGCCGACAGGCCGCACGCGAGCATGCCCGACAGCAGGCCCGCGACGATGCACGACAGCAGCGCGACGGGCGTCGGTGCGGCCGTGGTCAGCGGAAACAGCGGATCGACGCCGAAAAACACGGCGCGGGCAAAACCGGCCACCGCGCAGGCGAGCGCGACCGGCAGGAAGCTGCGCGGGCGCCATTCGAACAGCAGCAGTTCGACCGCGAGCAGCACGGCGGCGACCGGTGTGCCGAACACGGCCGTCATGCCGGCGGCCGCACCGGCCACGAGCAGCGTCTTGCGCTCGGCGGCGGTCACGTGCACGCACTGCGCGATCAGCGAGCCGAGCGCGCCGCCCGTCATGATGATCGGGCCTTCGGCGCCGAACGGGCCGCCGCTGCCGATCACGACGCCGGACGACAGCGGCTTGAGGATTGCGACCTTCGGCGACATGCGGCTCTTGCCGAACAGGATCGCCTCGATCGCTTCGGGAATGCCGTGGCCGCGGATCTTTTCCGAACCGAAGCGCGCCATCATCCCGACGATCAGCCCGCCGATCACCGGGATCACGATCACCCACGCGCCGAGCGTGTTGTTCGCCGGCGAGCGATCGGCGAACGAGAACTGCTGGAAGAAGAACAGGTTCGTGAACAGGTGGATCAGGCTCAACAGCACGAATGCGGCAAGCGTGCTGAGCAGGCCGATCCCGGCGGCGAGCAACGCGATCCTGGGCAGGCGGTCGTTGGTCGCGAAATCGCGTTTGTGTGGTGCGTTCATCGGAGTGGAAAGAGCAAGGGTCAGTAATCGATCTGGGGAACCTGGAACGCGTCCTTGAGCGACTTCAGCTCGGCGCGATGCATGGCCGCGAGACGCGCGAGGAGTGTTTCGCCGGCTTGCTCGAGGTGAACCTCGACCTGCCGGCGATCCGCTTCGCTCGTCTTGCGCTTCACGAGGCCGAGCGCTTCGCAGCGCGTGACCAGCGCGACGACGCCGTGATGCTGTGCCTGCAGGCGTTCCGCGAGTTCGCCGATGGTTGCCCATTCGCGATGCGGATAGCCCTTGATGTGCAGCAGCAGCAGGTATTGCAGCGGCGTCACGCCTTCGCTTTGCGCGGCGCGTTCGGAGAAGCGCTCGAAGCGGCGCATCTGGTAGCGGAACTCGGACAGTTGCTGGAAATCGCTTTTCGCCAGCGCGCGTCGGGTATCGTTCATCGGGGCGGTCGGACAGTCAGTTTCGGTAGCGATGAATATATCACAACATGATATAAATGGCCGAATTCGGGCGGATGGAATGCATTCCGCATTGCGCCGGCCGTTACATGGCGTTACGTGCGCCGCATGCGTTACGCGGCCTCGAGCATTTGCGTCTGCCGATAAAGGCCCGTGACGAGATCCGTCTGAGTAATGATCCCGACGAGCCGGCGCGATGCATCGACGACCGGAATATGGTGGTGGCCCGAATGCGTAAACAGCGGGACGAGCGCGGTGATCGGCATCGTTTCCGGCACGCACGCGACGTCGCGCGTCATCACGGTGGCGACGCTCGCCGGCTGGCCGCCGAACGATTGCGGCAGCCGCGCGGACAGGCGTTGCCACAGCGGGGTCGGACGGCGCTGCTGGCGCGTGAGGTCGGCGCGCGTGACGATGCCGGTCAGGCGGCCTTCGCCGTCGACGACGGGCAGCGCCTTCACGCGGTGACGATCGAGCAGCGTGAGCGCGGCCGTCACCGACGTCGACGGCGCGACTTCGATCGCATTCTTCGTCATCAGGTCGGCACAGGAGAGCTGGCCGAACGTGCGTGTATAGGCCTGCATCTCGGTTTCGCGCAGCAGTGCTTCGAGATCGTCCGGATCGACGTCGAGCCATTCGCCGCGGCGTTTCAGCACCGTGTCGAGGTCGCCGCGCGTGAAGCCGCCGCGCGCCGGTGCGGTACCGCCTGCCTGCGGTTTCGCTTCAGGCCGCACGCCGCCGTGCGGGTAGCGGTGCCCGGTCAGTGCGTGATACGCGAGCGCGGCCGACAGCAGGATGGCCGATTGCAGCGCGATCGGCTCCAGCACGAAGCTGAACCCGAGCGAATGGATCGCCGGGCCGCCGACCACCGCCGTGAGCGCGACGGCGCCCGACGGCGGGTGCACGCAGCGCAGCACGAACATGCCGCCGATCGCGCATGCGATCG
>NZ_JAAGPG010000011.1:0-53436 GCF_017104665.1 Burkholderia sp. Se-20378
TTGCCTGATGACCATAGCGAGTCGGTCCCACCCCTTCCCATCCCGAACAGGACCGTGAAACGACTCTACGCCGATGATAGTGCGGATTCCCGTGTGAAAGTAGGTAATCGTCAGGCTCCCTAAGCCAGAAACCCCCGCCCGAAAGGCGGGGGTTTTTGCATTTGAGCGACGGAAATGCGCAGGGGATCGGGATGGGCGGCCTGGCTGGAGCTGGGGCGACGAATGAACCGATTTAGGGACCTGCCGCCCTCGAACGACCCGCCGCTCTGCGCCCCCTGATCAAACCGATCGAGCTGGCCCCACACGGGTGGCTGGCGCTGGCCGAAATCCACATTCAAACATCCATCCTCCGGCTGTTCACGACGACGGCCAGGTCGAGTAGCGACTCCATCGCATACCTGACTACCTCTCGACGTAGATTCGAGCGTCGCGGGCCGTGGTCCGGTGCAGCATTACCAATCCTTCGATTGCCGGCTATCTGGCGTCGTTCATCGGCGTATTGAGCTTATCCGCGGGCTAAGGCCATCATCGCAATTCCGTGCCTATCGAGCATGTTTCGCGGCCTCCGTCACCGCGTGAACCGTCGGCATGACCCGGGCAACGGGTCGCCTCAATCGGACGTTTTGGCGTGTTCTTGCCACGAGCACTGAACGACTGTTACCCATCGAGCGAGTGAAGACGGATTGCGCCCAGGATGACATCGTGTAGTCATCCTGAACTTTTGATCTCTTAATTCGTCGCATCTTCGCTCAAGTTGACCCACACAAAAAACGGGCATGCGTAACCAGTCGGATCGAAAGAATCGGTGTGCAGCGCGAACTGCATGTCCGCGAGCTCATCGACCGGATGGCATCAGAAATCCGCGCTGTTCCTTTTGACGAGCACGGGCTGCCCGTCGCGCAACATATAGATTTCTTCGATGAGCGAATAGGCCGTGCCGCCAAAGCAGTCTCGCCCTTCGCCCATTAACGCGAAGTGTGTGCCGCCAGCGTCGACGCCGGTCGATCGCACCGTGCATGCGGTACTCGGATCCCGGAGTGCGGAGCCATCGCCCGGCGAAAACCGGCGCGTCGTGTTCCGGCCTTGATCTCGCGTTAGCACGACCAACGCAGGGCAGCGAGCAGTAGGTGCTGAAGACTGGATGTCGCACGCCAGCTTTCCCGCGTCGTCGGATGGATGCGAAGCGGAAAACGCGCCGGCGTCGAATCCAACGCAGGTATTGACGTTCAGCTGCACGAGGCGAGTATCGAACGGGCACGCGGGATGTCGCGTGTATGCCGAGGATTCGCTGCGATAGGCCGACCAGATACTGACGTTCATCGGCTTGCACGATGGCGAGATGCAGTGGGCGGCACATTGCCGGATGTTCGCCGAGATCGCTTCGACAAGCCTGCGGGGCAGGCCCGGGCGGGGACGCATATCGTCGCCGAGTAATGGCTGCAATGGGTCGATGCACGCCGGGCCGCCGGACTCACGTTCTGGCGCATTGTCGCCGGCGCCGACGAGGTACATGGACGCATCGTTGAGCAGCCACGCATAGGCGATCGCATCTTGGCTCAACGGGGGCGTCCCGGCGGAACCGCCGTGTTGCGAATCGAGACACCCGGCATCGAGCGCGGGTTCCAGCCGGTCATATGCGGCGAGCATTGAGGCTGCCGCCGGGCGTCCTGGAGCGTGGCTGTCAGCGAGCGCCAGCTGGCGGATCCTGGTGATCGTGCTCGAGCGACACCAGTCGTCCGACGGACCCGCGGCATGCGCGGTCAAAGCCATGAAGGTCATCACAACGGCAAGCAGGCGCATAGGGGTCCGAACCGGAGGCGGGCAGTTGACCCGCGATGGTATCGCGCCTGTCGCTGAAGCCGGCAAAGGTCGATGCCGCGCCCATGACTTCCCGTCTGCAGCCGGCCGGCGGGCCCGAGGCAGTTGCCGGAAAACACCCGAAAGCCTTGTCACGTACATCGCCTGCAGGTCGAATTTGACAACCCGTGAGATCCGAAGCGGCATCCCTCAAAATATCGGGGATTGATCAACGAATCCGCCCGGCACGAAATTTGCGGAAATTTTTCGTTTACCCGCTTGGCAGAGTGCGAAAGAGGTCGTATGATGGCGGTCTTTCGTTTTCAGCGTAGATGCAGATCGACGTTGAGGGCGGAGTCTGACGAAGATGTGGCACTGATCGGTGGTACCCATGCTTGCCTTAGCCGGGCAAGGGCGGGAGGTTGGTGGTCAAGCAGGTGTCGGGAAGAGAGTGAAAATAATCTTCCGGATGTGCTTGACAGATGTGCGATGCACCCCCATAATCGTCAGTTCTCTACGGAGGGGTGCCCGAGTGGCTAAAGGGGGCAGACTGTAAATCTGTTGGCTTACGCCTACGTTGGTTCGAATCCAACCTCCTCCACCAAGATTATCAGCGCAGTGAGCGGTAAGGAATCGTTTGTGGCCCGTGCGGGTGTAGCTCAATGGTAGAGCAGAAGCCTTCCAAGCTTACGACGAGGGTTCGATTCCCTTCACCCGCTCCAGACCGCGAAGTTGAAGCGTAAAGCGCCCATGTGGCTCAGTGGTAGAGCACTCCCTTGGTAAGGGAGAGGTCGGCAGTTCGATCCTGCCCATGGGCACCAGCAGTACAAAGTCAGTGTCTTGTTTGCGCGCGGCGCAACCTGTGAAATTCCTTTTGGGAGTCGAAAATGGCCAAGGGTAAATTCGAGCGGACCAAGCCGCACGTGAACGTTGGTACGATTGGTCACGTTGACCACGGCAAGACGACGCTGACGGCAGCGATCACGACGGTTCTGACGAAGAAGTTCGGCGGCGAAGCGAAGGCATACGACCAGATCGACGCGGCACCGGAAGAAAAGGCGCGCGGCATCACGATCAACACGGCACACGTCGAGTACGAAACGGCTAACCGCCACTACGCACACGTCGACTGCCCGGGCCACGCTGACTATGTGAAGAACATGATCACGGGCGCAGCGCAGATGGACGGCGCGATCCTGGTTTGCTCGGCAGCTGACGGCCCGATGCCGCAGACGCGTGAGCACATCCTGCTGGCACGTCAGGTTGGCGTTCCGTACATCATCGTGTTCCTGAACAAGTGCGACATGGTGGACGACGCTGAACTGCTCGAGCTGGTCGAGATGGAAGTTCGCGAACTCCTGTCGAAGTACGACTTCCCGGGCGACGACACGCCGATCGTGAAGGGTTCGGCAAAGCTGGCGCTGGAAGGCGACACGGGCGAGCTGGGCGAAGTGGCGATCATGAGCCTGGCCGACGCGCTGGACACGTACATCCCGACGCCGGAGCGTGCAGTTGACGGCGCGTTCCTGATGCCGGTTGAAGACGTGTTCTCGATCTCGGGTCGTGGTACGGTTGTGACGGGTCGCGTTGAGCGCGGCATCGTGAAGGTCGGCGAAGAAATCGAAATCGTCGGTATCAAGCCGACGGTGAAGACGACCTGCACGGGCGTTGAAATGTTCCGCAAGCTGCTGGACCAAGGTCAAGCAGGCGACAACGTTGGTATCCTGCTGCGCGGCACGAAGCGTGAAGACGTGGAGCGTGGCCAGGTTCTGGCGAAGCCGGGTTCGATCACGCCGCACACGCACTTCACGGCTGAAGTGTACGTGCTGAGCAAGGACGAAGGCGGCCGTCACACGCCGTTCTTCAACAACTACCGTCCGCAGTTCTACTTCCGTACGACGGACGTGACGGGCTCGATCGAGCTGCCGAAGGACAAGGAAATGGTGATGCCGGGCGACAACGTGTCGATCACGGTGAAGCTGATCGCTCCGATCGCGATGGAAGAAGGTCTGCGCTTCGCAATCCGCGAAGGCGGCCGTACGGTCGGCGCCGGCGTCGTCGCCAAGATCATCGAGTAAGCCAGTTATTCGTTGATCGACAGTTTTGGGGCTGGCAACAGCCGGCCCCAGCATGGTTTAGGGGTATAGCTCAACTGGCAGAGCGTCGGTCTCCAAAACCGAAGGTTGGGGGTTCGATTCCCTCTGCCCCTGCCAAAAAATAGCCACGTGTCCTACGTGGCATTTGTTTTAAGGTGTTATGGCGAATCCATCCGTCGAAACTGTAAATACCTCCGGCGATAAGCTGATGCTGGCCCTGGGCGTATTGTTGGTCTTGGCCGGATTCGTGGGCTTCTTCTGGCTGGCCAATCAGCAGTGGTATGTCCGCGGTGCCGCGTTGGCGGTAGGTATCATCGCCGGCGTGGCCGTCGGGCTGATGTCCGCACCTGGCAAGAGCCTCATCGCCTTTGCCAAGGATTCGTACAAGGAAGTCCGCAAGGTCGTTTGGCCCACCCGCAAGGAAGCAACGCAAACCACACTCGTCGTGTTCGGTTTCGTGCTCGTGATGGCGATTTTCCTCTGGTTGAGTGACAAATCGATCGAATGGGTGATTTTCTCGGCGATTCTGGGTTGGAAATGATATGAGCGATACTCCGGCATCCCCGAGCGGAAAGCGTTGGTACGTCGTGCACGCCTACTCCGGTATGGAGAAGAGCGTGCAACGTGCGCTTCAGGAGCGCATTGAACGTGCTGGCATGCAGGACAAATTCGGTCAGATCCTGGTCCCGACCGAAGAAGTGGTCGAAGTCAAAGGCGGCCACAAGGCAGTAACCGAGCGTCGTTTCTTCCCCGGCTACGTGCTGGTTGAGATGGAAATGACGGACGAAACGTGGCACCTCGTGAAGAACACCGCGAAGGTCACCGGTTTCGTCGGCGGTGCACGCAACCGCCCGACCCCGATTTCCCCGAAGGAAGTCGAGAAGATCATGTCGCAGATGCAGGAAGGCGTTGAGAAGCCGCGCCCGAAGACCCTGTTCGAAGTCGGCGAGATGGTGCGTGTCAAGGAAGGCCCGTTCACGGACTTCAATGGCACCGTCGAAGAAGTCAACTACGAAAAATCGCGCGTGCGTGTGTCGGTCACCATCTTTGGCCGATCCACCCCGGTCGAACTCGAGTTCGGCCAGGTCGAAAAAGTTTGATCCCGATTCGGTGGGCAGCCTCGGCTGCCCACCTTCGCGCTTACGGCCCGCGTCATGGCCGTTGAGGAGCGTCAGTAGCCCGTGGCGAAAGCGCGTTATTACTCACCGAACGCCTTCTCTGGCGTTCCAATGAGGTTCACAAATGGCAAAGAAGATTATCGGCTTTATCAAGCTGCAGATCCCTGCAGGTAAAGCCAACCCGTCGCCGCCGGTCGGTCCGGCACTGGGCCAGCGCGGCCTGAACATCATGGAGTTCTGCAAGGCGTTCAACGCGCAGACTCAAGGCATGGAGCCGGGTCTGCCGGTGCCGGTGGTCATCACGGCATTCGCTGACAAGAGCTTCACGTTCGTGATGAAGACGCCGCCGGCGACCGTCCTGATCAAGAAGGCGGCGAAGGTGGACAAGGGCTCGAGCAAGCCGCACACCGACAAGGTCGGTTCGATCACGCGCGCTCAAGCTGAAGAAATCGCTAAGACCAAGATGCCGGACCTTACGGCAGCTGATCTGGACGCAGCCGTTCGCACCATCGCTGGTAGCGCACGCTCGATGGGCATCACTGTGGAGGGCGTGTAAATGGCTAAGATCTCCAAGCGCCGTCAGGCATTTGCTGCCAAGGTTGATCGTCAGAAGCTGTACGCGATCGAAGACGCACTGAGCCTCGTGAAGGAATGCGCGAGCGCGAAGTTCGACGAGTCGATCGACGTCGCAGTCCAGCTCGGCATCGATGCGAAGAAGTCGGACCAGGTCGTTCGTGGTTCGGTCGTTCTGCCGGCAGGTACGGGCAAGTCGGTTCGCGTTGCAGTGTTCGCGCAAGGCGAGAAGGCTGAGCAAGCGCGTGCAGCAGGCGCGGAAATCGTCGGTATGGAAGACCTGGCAGAGCAGATCAAGGCTGGCCAGATGGACTTCGACATCGTGATCGCTTCGCCGGACACGATGCGTATCGTCGGTACGCTCGGTCAGATCCTCGGCCCGCGCGGCCTGATGCCGAACCCGAAGGTCGGTACGGTCACGCCGGACGTCGCAACCGCCGTCAAGAACGCGAAGGCTGGTCAGGTGCAATTCCGTGTCGACAAGGCCGGTATCATCCACGCGACCATCGGCCGTGCATCGTTCGAACCGACCGCACTGCGTTCGAACCTGTCGGCGCTGATCGAAGCGCTGCAGAAGGCAAAGCCGGCAACGAGCAAGGGCATCTACCTGCGCAAGATCGCACTGTCGAGCACGATGGGCGTCGGCGTGCGTGTTGACCAGGCTACGCTGGCAGCGCAGTAAGCAAGTATTCGGGCTGCTTCGTTCGCGAAGCGGCCTACATGGGCTTTGGGCGGTTGTTCGTGCAGCAAGGCGGGCAACCGGTTATCAAAGACCGTTGGTGGGGCGCAGCAGTCGGGCGAACCCTTAATTCAAGCCAACGCAGATGGCGAACCCGAAAAAGTTTTGCAGTGGTGAAGCCGCAGGCCGTGAAGCGATTCCCGGCATGAGGTGGAAATACTCCTAACGAGGTCGGACGCCGTTGTTGAACGAGGTACGTGAGGTTTCGTGCCGAACGTATCGTTTCTGGAGGCTAACCGTGCCGCTTAATAGAGAAGACAAGCAAGCCGTCGTCGCTGAGGTTTCCGCGCAAGTCGCGAAGGCCCAGACCGTTGTGCTGGCTGAGTATCGTGGAATTGCGGTTGGCGATCTGACCAAGCTGCGCGCGCAAGCGCGTGAGCAAAAGGTTTACCTGCGCGTGTTGAAGAACACGCTGGCGCGTCGCGCTGTCGAAGGTACGCCGTTTGCTCCGCTGGCAGAGCAGATGACTGGCCCGTTGATCTACGGCATCTCGGAAGATGCAATTGCTGCTGCTAAGGTCGTCAACGACTTCAGCAAGAGCAATGACAAGTTGGTCATCAAGGCTGGTTCGTTCGATGGCAAGGTGATGGACAAGGCTGGCGTGCAAGCGCTGGCAAGCATCCCGAGCCGCGAAGAACTGCTCTCGAAGCTGCTGTTCGTTATGCAATCGCCTGTTTCGAGCTTCGCGCGCGCTCTTGCCGCGCTGGCCGAGAAGAAGCAAGCGGAAGCTGCGTAATCGAACGTGCATCAGCGTCATTGATCGCTGGCTGTATCCGAATTCAATTTAGGAGTATTTCAAATGGCAATCGCAAAAGAAGACATCCTGGCAGCAGTCGAAGGGATGACCGTTCTGGAACTGAACGAACTGGTCAAGGCATTCGAAGAGAAGTTTGGCGTGTCGGCAGCTGCAGTTGCAGTCGCTGGCCCGGCAGGCGGCGGCGCTGCTGCTGCTGCTGAAGAGCAGACCGAATTCACGGTCATGCTGCTCGAAGCAGGCGGCAACAAGGTTGCAGTCATCAAGGCAGTTCGCGAACTGACGGGCCTGGGCCTGAAGGAAGCGAAGGACCTGGTTGACGGCGCACCGAAGCCGGTCAAGGAAGCAGTGCCGAAGGCTGCTGCTGACGAAGCCAAGAAGAAGCTGGAAGACGCAGGCGCGAAGGCCGAAATCAAGTAAGTTTCGACGCGCTGTGCGAAGGCTGGCGGTATTTTCACCGCCGGCCTTTTTGTGCTTTGTGGGGTCGTTATTCTGGCACTCATTCGGGAGCCCGAATAATCGGCCCCAGAAGCCAAAGAAAACCGTCTGATCGTTGCGATTGATCACGAATGGCGGTTCTCTTTGTCTTCTGAAGCGACTGCAGAAGGCAAGTTTGGTCGGGTAGCGGGCAACACAGGCATCCGCTGCCGTCAGCCAGCGGTTGGTAGCGGCCAACCACCAAGCTTCTCGGCTCGTTCAAGCCGTCGGACGGCCATCGGGTCTCAGTCGGTGAACACTCGGGTTTGAAACGTCCAGGTATTCCGCCTCGATAGCACCCGCCGTGATTCGGAGATCGTATGCAATATTCCTTCACCGAGAAGAAGCGCATTCGCAAGAGTTTCGCGAAGCGCCCCATCGTTCACCAAGTTCCTTTCTTGCTGGCTACCCAGCTTGAATCATTCAGCACGTTTCTGCAAGCCGATGTGCTCGCGGCGCAACGCAAGCCTGAAGGTTTGCAGGCCGCGTTCACATCGGTATTTCCCATTGTTTCGCACAACGGCTTCGCGCGCCTCGAGTTCGTGAGCTACGCGCTGTCCGCGCCGGCATTCAACATCAAGGAATGCCAGCAGCGCGGCCTGACGTACTGCTCCGCACTGCGCGCGAAGGTCCGCCTTGTCATCCTCGACAAGGAATCGCCGAACAAGCCGGTCGTCAAGGAAGTGAAAGAGCAGGAAGTGTACATGGGCGAAATGCCGCTCATGACGCCGACGGGCTCGTTCGTCATCAACGGCACCGAGCGTGTCATCGTCTCGCAGCTGCATCGTTCGCCGGGCGTGTTCTTCGAGCACGACAAGGGCAAGACGCACAGCTCGGGCAAGCTGCTGTTCTCGGCACGGATCATTCCGTACCGCGGCTCGTGGCTCGACTTCGAATTCGATCCGAAGGACATCCTGTACTTCCGCGTCGACCGTCGCCGCAAGATGCCGGTCACGATCCTGCTGAAGGCCATCGGCCTGACGCCGGAACAGATCCTCGCGAACTTCTTCGTGTTCGACAACTTCACGCTGATGGACGAAGGCGCACAACTCGAGTTCGTGCCCGAGCGCCTGCGTGGTGAAGTCGCGCGTTTCGACATCACGGATCGTGATGGCAAGGTCATCGTCCAGAAGGACAAGCGGATCAACGCGAAGCACATTCGCGACCTCGAAGCCGCGAAGACCAAGTTCATCTCGGTGCCGGAAGACTATCTGCTCGGCCGCGTGCTGGCGAAGAACGTCGTCGACGGCGACACCGGCGAAGTGATCGCGAGCGCGAACGACGAAGTCACGGAAAGCGTACTCGAGAAGCTGCGCGAAGCGGGCATCAAGGACATCCAGACGCTCTACACGAACGACCTGGACCAGGGCCCGTACATTTCGTCGACGCTGCGTGTCGACGAAACGACCGACAGGACTGCCGCGCGCATCGCGATCTACCGCATGATGCGTCCGGGCGAGCCGCCGACCGAAGAAGCGGTCGAGGCTCTGTTCAACCGTCTGTTCTACAGCGAAGAAGCGTACGACCTGTCGAAGGTCGGCCGTATGAAGTTCAACCGCCGCGTCAGCCGTGACGAGATCACCGGCCCGATGACGCTGCAGGACGACGACATCCTCGCGACGATCAAGATCCTGGTCGAGCTGCGTAACGGCAAGGGCGAAGTGGACGACATCGACCACCTCGGCAACCGTCGTGTGCGTTGCGTCGGCGAACTGGCGGAAAACCAGTTCCGCGCAGGTCTCGTGCGTGTCGAGCGCGCGGTCAAGGAACGCCTCGGCCAGGCCGAAAGCGAAAACCTGATGCCGCACGACCTGATCAACTCGAAGCCGATTTCGTCGGCGATTCGCGAGTTCTTCGGTTCGTCGCAGCTGTCGCAGTTCATGGACCAGACCAACCCGCTGTCGGAAATCACGCACAAGCGCCGTGTTTCCGCACTGGGCCCGGGCGGTCTGACGCGCGAGCGCGCAGGCTTTGAAGTTCGCGACGTGCACCCGACCCACTATGGCCGCGTGTGCCCGATCGAAACGCCGGAAGGTCCGAACATCGGCCTGATCAACTCGCTCGCACTGTATGCGCACCTGAACGAGTATGGCTTCCTCGAGACGCCGTACCGCAAGGTCGTGGACAGCAAGGTGACCGACCAGATCGATTACCTGTCGGCGATCGAAGAAGGCCGCTACATGATCGCTCAGGCGAACGCCGCGATCGACGAGAACGGTCAGCTGATCGACGAACTCGTGTCGTCGCGTGAAGCCGGCGAAACGATGATGGTCACGCCGGACCGTATCCAGTACATGGACGTCGCACCGTCGCAGATCGTGTCGGTCGCAGCTTCGCTGATTCCGTTCCTCGAGCACGATGACGCGAACCGTGCACTGATGGGTTCGAACATGCAGCGTCAGGCCGTGCCGTGTCTGCGTCCGGAAAAGCCGGTCGTCGGTACGGGCATCGAGCGTACCTGCGCGGTCGACTCGGGTACGACGGTTCAGGCGTTCCGCGGCGGCGTCGTCGACTATGTCGACGCAGGCCGTATTGTGATTCGCGTGAACGACGACGAAGCAGTCGCAGGTGAAGTCGGTGTCGACATCTACAACCTGATCAAGTACACGCGTTCGAACCAGAACACGAACATCAACCAGCGTCCGATCGTGAAGATGGGCGACAAGGTCTCGCGCGGCGACGTGCTGGCCGACGGCGCCTCGACGGACCTGGGCGAGCTCGCGCTCGGCCAGAACATGCTGATCGCGTTCATGCCGTGGAACGGCTACAACTTCGAGGATTCGATCCTGATCTCGGAGAAGGTCGTTGCGGACGATCGCTACACGTCGATCCACATCGAAGAGCTGAACGTCGTTGCACGCGACACGAAGCTCGGGCCGGAAGAAATCACGCGCGACATCTCGAACCTGGCGGAAGTCCAGCTCGGCCGTCTCGACGAATCGGGCATCGTGTACATCGGTGCTGAAGTCGAAGCAGGCGACGTGCTGGTCGGCAAGGTCACGCCGAAGGGCGAGACCCAGCTGACGCCGGAAGAGAAGCTGCTGCGCGCGATCTTCGGCGAGAAGGCTTCGGACGTGAAGGACACGTCGCTGCGCGTGCCGTCGGGCATGAGCGGCACCGTGATCGACGTCCAGGTGTTCACGCGTGAAGGCATCCAGCGCGACAAGCGTGCGCAACAGATCATCGACGATGAACTGAAGCGTTACCGTCTCGACCTGAACGACCAGCTGCGCATCGTGGAAGGCGACGCGTTCCAGCGTCTCGCACGCATGCTCGTGGGCAAGGTCGCAAACGGCGGTCCGAAGAAGCTCGCGAAGGGCACGAAGATCGACCAGGCTTACCTGGAAGACCTCGACCACTACCACTGGTTCGACATCCGCCTTGCGGACGACGAAGCAGCGGCGCAGCTCGAAGCGATCAAGAACTCGATCGAAGAAAAGCGTCACCAGTTCGACCTCGCGTTCGAAGAGAAGCGCAAGAAGCTCACGCAAGGCGACGAACTGCCGCCGGGCGTGCTGAAGATGGTCAAGGTGTACCTCGCGGTCAAGCGTCGCCTGCAGCCTGGCGACAAGATGGCAGGCCGTCACGGTAACAAGGGTGTCGTGTCGAAGATCGTCCCGATCGAAGACATGCCGTACATGGCCGATGGCCGTCCGGCAGACGTCGTGCTGAACCCGCTGGGCGTTCCGTCGCGGATGAACGTGGGTCAGGTTCTGGAAGTGCACCTCGGCTGGGCCGCGAAGGGTCTCGGCTGGCGTATCGGCGAAATGCTGCAGCGTCAGGCGAAGATCGAGGAAATGCGCGTGTTCCTGACGAAGATCTACAACGACTCGGGCCGCCAGGAAGACCTGGAAAGCTTCACCGACGAAGAGATCCTCGAACTCGCGAAGAACCTGCGCGAAGGCGTGCCGTTCGCAACGCCGGTGTTCGACGGTGCGACCGAGGAAGAAATGGGCAAGATGCTCGACCTCGCGTTCCCGGACGACATCGCTGAACAGCTCGGCATGAACCCGTCGAAGAACCAGGTCCGTCTGTACGACGGCCGCACGGGTGAAATGTTCGAACGTCGCGTGACGCTTGGCTACATGCACTACCTGAAGCTGCACCACTTGGTCGACGACAAGATGCACGCGCGTTCGACCGGCCCGTACTCGCTCGTCACGCAGCAGCCGCTGGGTGGTAAGGCGCAGTTCGGTGGCCAGCGTTTCGGTGAAATGGAAGTGTGGGCACTCGAAGCGTACGGCGCGTCCTACGTGCTGCAGGAAATGCTGACGGTGAAGTCGGACGACGTGAACGGCCGTACCAAGGTTTATGAAAACCTGGTCAAGGGCGATCACGTGATCGATGCAGGCATGCCGGAATCCTTCAACGTGCTCGTGAAGGAAATCCGCTCGCTCGGTATCGATATCGATCTCGACCGCAATTAATCGGACTACGGAGAGAAAGCAATGAAAGCTCTGCTCGATCTATTCAAGCAAGTCCAACAGGAAGAAGTTTTCGACGCGATCAAGATCGGTCTGGCCTCGCCGGACAAGATCCGTTCGTGGTCGTTCGGCGAAGTGAAGAAGCCGGAGACCATCAACTACCGTACGTTCAAGCCGGAACGCGATGGTCTCTTCTGCGCGAAGATCTTCGGGCCGATCAAGGACTACGAGTGCCTGTGCGGCAAGTACAAGCGTCTGAAGCACCGCGGCGTGATCTGCGAGAAGTGCGGCGTCGAAGTGACGCTGGCGAAGGTGCGTCGTGAACGGATGGGCCACATCGAACTGGCCTCGCCGGTCGCTCACATCTGGTTCCTGAAGTCGCTGCCGTCGCGTCTGGGCATGGTGCTCGACATGACGCTGCGCGACATCGAACGCGTGCTGTACTTCGAAGCATATGTGGTCATCGAACCGGGCATGACGCCGCTGAAGGCGCGGCAGATCATGACCGAAGAGGATTACTACAACAAGGTCGAGGAATACGGCGACGAATTCCGTGCCGAAATGGGCGCGGAAGGCGTGCGTGAACTGCTGCGCGCGATCAACATCGACGAGCAGGTCGAGACGCTGCGCACCGAGCTGAAGAACACCGGCTCGGAAGCGAAGATCAAGAAGTACGCGAAGCGCCTGAAGGTCCTCGAGGCATTCCAGCGCTCGGGCATCAAGCCCGAGTGGATGATCCTCGAAGTGCTGCCGGTGCTGCCGCCGGAACTGCGTCCGCTCGTGCCGCTGGACGGCGGCCGTTTCGCGACGTCGGACCTGAACGACCTGTATCGCCGCGTGATCAACCGTAACAACCGGTTGAAGCGTCTGCTCGAGCTGAAGGCGCCTGAAATCATCGTCCGCAACGAAAAGCGGATGCTGCAGGAAGCCGTCGACTCGCTGCTCGACAACGGTCGTCGCGGCAAGGCGATGACGGGCGCGAACAAGCGTCCGCTGAAGTCGCTCGCCGACATGATCAAGGGTAAGGGCGGTCGTTTCCGTCAGAACCTGCTGGGCAAGCGCGTCGACTACTCGGGCCGTTCGGTCATCGTGGTCGGCCCGACGCTGAAGCTGCACCAGTGCGGTCTGCCGAAGCTGATGGCGCTCGAACTGTTCAAGCCGTTCATCTTCAACAAGCTGGAAGTGATGGGCGTTGCGACGACCATCAAGGCTGCGAAGAAGGAAGTCGAGAACCAGACGCCGGTGGTGTGGGACATCCTCGAAGAGGTGATCCGCGAGCACCCGGTGATGCTGAACCGTGCGCCGACGCTGCACCGTCTCGGTATCCAGGCATTTGAGCCGGTGCTGATCGAAGGCAAGGCAATTCAGCTGCACCCGCTCGTCTGCGCGGCGTTCAACGCCGACTTCGACGGTGACCAGATGGCCGTTCACGTGCCGCTGTCGCTCGAAGCGCAGATGGAAGCGCGTACGCTGATGCTGGCGTCGAACAACGTGCTGTTCCCGGCCAACGGCGATCCGTCGATCGTGCCGTCGCAGGATATCGTGCTGGGTCTGTACTACGCGACCCGCGAAGCGGTCAACGGCAAGGGCGAAGGCCTGTCGTTCACGGGCGTGTCGGAAGTGATCCGCGCGTACGAGAACAAGGAAGTCGAGCTCGCATCGCGCGTCAACGTGCGGATCACCGAAATGGTCCACAACGAAGACACGTCGGAAGGCGCGCCGCCGTTCGTGCCGAAGATCTCGCTGTACGCGACGACCGTCGGCCGCGCGATCCTGTCGGAGATCCTGCCGCACGGCCTGCCGTTCTCGGTGCTGAACAAGCCGCTGAAGAAGAAGGAAATCTCGCGCCTGATCAACACGGCGTTCCGCAAGTGCGGTCTGCGTGCGACGGTGGTGTTCGCCGACCAGCTGATGCAGTCGGGTTTCCGTCTCGCGACGCGTGCCGGCATCTCGATCTGCGTGGACGACATGCTCGTGCCGCCGCAGAAGGAAACGATCGTCGGCGACGCCGCGAAGAAGGTGAAGGAGTACGACCGCCAGTACATGTCGGGTCTCGTCACCGCGCAGGAACGCTACAACAACGTGGTCGACATCTGGTCGGCAACGTCGGAAGCGGTCGGCAAGGCGATGATGGAGCAGCTGTCGACGGAGCCGGTGACGGACCGCGACGGCAACGAGACGCGCCAGGAGTCGTTCAACTCGATCTACATGATGGCCGACTCGGGCGCCCGGGGTTCGGCGGTTCAGATTCGTCAGCTGGCCGGTATGCGTGGCCTGATGGCGAAGCCGGACGGCTCGATTATCGAGACGCCGATTACCGCGAACTTCCGCGAAGGTCTGAACGTGTTGCAGTACTTCATCTCGACCCACGGTGCACGTAAGGGTCTGGCTGATACGGCACTGAAGACCGCGAACTCGGGTTACCTGACGCGTCGTCTCGTCGACGTCACGCAGGATCTGGTCGTGGTGGAAGACGATTGCGGCACGTCGAACGGCGTGGCGATGAAGGCACTCGTCGAAGGCGGTGAAGTCGTCGAAGCGCTGCGTGACCGTATCCTCGGCCGCGTTGCGGTTGCGGACGTCGTGAACCCGGAAACGCAGGAAACGGTGTACGAATCGGGCACGCTGCTCGACGAAACGGCGGTCGAGGAAATCGAACGCCTCGGCATCGACGAAGTGCGCGTGCGCACGCCGCTGACCTGCGAAACGCGTTACGGCCTGTGCGCAGCCTGCTACGGCCGTGACCTCGGCCGCGGCTCGCTCGTGAACGTCGGCGAAGCAGTCGGCGTGATCGCGGCACAGTCGATCGGTGAACCGGGCACGCAGCTGACGATGCGTACGTTCCACATCGGTGGTGCGGCATCGCGTGCGGCAGTGGCTTCGTCGGTCGAAGCGAAGAGCAACGGTATCGTCCGCTTCACGGCGACGATGCGCTACGTTACGAACGCGAAGGGCGAGCAGATCGTCATTTCCCGTTCGGGCGAAGCGATGATCACCGACGACTTCGGTCGTGAGCGCGAGCGTCACAAAGTGCCGTACGGCGCGACGCTGCTGCAGCTCGACGGCGTGACGATCAAGGCAGGCACGCAGCTCGCCACGTGGGATCCGCTGACGCGTCCGATCATCACCGAGTACGGTGGTACGGTGAAGTTCGAGAACGTCGAGGAAGGCGTGACCGTCGCGAAGCAGATCGACGACGTGACCGGCCTGTCGACGCTGGTCGTGATCGACGTGAAGCGTCGTGGCTCGCAAGCTTCGAAGAGCGTGCGTCCGCAGGTCAAGCTGCTCGACGCGAACGGCGACGAAGTGAAGATTCCGGGCACGGAGCACGCAGTGCAGATCGGCTTCCAGGTCGGCGCACTGATCACCGTGAAGGATGGCCAGCAGGTGCAGGTCGGTGAAGTGCTCGCACGTATCCCGACGGAAGCGCAGAAGACGCGTGACATTACCGGCGGTCTGCCGCGGGTGGCGGAACTGTTCGAAGCGCGTTCGCCGAAGGATGCCGGCATTCTCGCGGAAGTCACCGGTACGACGTCGTTCGGTAAGGATACGAAGGGCAAGCAGCGTCTCGTCATCACGGACCTCGAGGGCAACCAGCACGAGTTCCTGATCGCGAAGGAAAAGCAGGTTCTGGTTCACGATGCTCAGGTCGTCAACAAGGGCGAAATGATCGTGGACGGTCCGGCCGATCCGCACGACATCCTGCGTCTGCAGGGTATCGAGGCGCTGTCGCGCTACATCGTTGACGAAGTGCAGGACGTGTATCGTCTGCAGGGCGTGAAGATCAACGACAAGCACATCGAGGTGATCGTTCGCCAGATGCTGCGTCGTGTGCAGATCACCGACAACGGTGATACGCGCTTCATCCCGGGCGAACAGGTCGAGCGTTCCGACATGCTGGACGAGAACGATCGCATGATCGCCGAGGACAAGCGTCCGGCTTCGTACGACAACGTGCTGCTCGGTATCACGAAGGCATCGCTGTCGACCGACTCGTTCATCTCCGCGGCATCGTTCCAGGAAACGACCCGCGTGCTGACCGAAGCGGCGATCATGGGCAAGCGCGACGATCTGCGTGGCCTGAAGGAAAACGTGATCGTCGGCCGTCTGATTCCGGCCGGTACGGGTCTCGCGTTCCACAAGGCACGCAAGGCGAAGGAATCGTCGGATCGCGAGCGTTTCGACCAGATCGCAGCGGAAGAGTCCTTCGACTTCGGCACGCCGAGCGCGCCGGCAGAAGAGCCGCAGCAACACCCGGCAGCCGAGTAAGTGCGGGCGGCGCGAGCCGCCTTGCCTTACCTCGTTGTCACCGAAACCGCCCGGTTCTGCCGGGCGGTTTTTTTTCGTCCGTCGTTTACGCGCATGACGGGCCTGCGCAGCGCCGGCGAAGGTCGCTTGCGAGCGATGTGTCGCCTGACTGCTGGCGCCGCCGCAGCCATTGTGCTGACTGCAGCGTAGCCGCGGCAGGCCCGTCATGCGCACGAACGATTACTGGCCGATTGGCCAAAACCGCACGATTCGCCACGCGTCGCGCGAGCGGGTTGTTAAAATTGCGGTCATCGTTTAGCCGTCCCTGTCCTCATTCATGTCCCGCGCCCTCGAAATCCTCGACGAAGTATTTGGTTATCCCGCATTTCGCGGCCAGCAGGGCGAGATCGTCGAGCACGTCGCTGGCGGCGGCGATTGCCTCGTGCTGATGCCGACCGGCGGCGGCAAGTCGCTGTGCTATCAGATTCCGGCGCTGCTGCGCCGCGAGGCCGGGCAGGGCGCCGGCATCGTCGTGTCGCCGTTGATCGCGCTGATGCAGGACCAGGTCGCCGCACTGAGGGAAGTGGGCGTGCGTGCGGCTTACCTGAATTCGACGCTGTCGGGCGCCGAGGCCGCGGCGACCGAGCGCGCGCTGCGCGAAGGCGAAATCGACCTGCTGTACGTTGCGCCGGAACGCCTGATGACGGGGCGCTTCCTCGACCTGATCGAGCGCGCGAAGATCGGCCTGTTCGCGATCGACGAAGCGCACTGCGTGTCGCAATGGGGGCACGATTTCCGCCCGGAATACATCCAGCTGTCGGTGCTGCACGAGCGATTCCCGTCGGTGCCGCGCATCGCGCTGACCGCCACGGCCGATGCGATCACGCGCGACGAGATCATCCATCGCCTCGCGCTCGACGACGCACGCGTGTTCGTGTCGAGCTTCGACCGCCCGAACATCCGCTACCGGATCGTCGAAAAGGACAACGCGCGTTCGCAGCTGCTCGATTTCATCCGTGCCGAACACACGAATGCCGACGGCACGACGGATGCGGGCGTCGTCTATTGCCTGTCGCGCCGCAAGGTCGAGGAAACGGCCGAATGGCTGAAGGCGCAGGGTGTGCGTGCGCTGCCGTATCACGCGGGGATGGAGTTCGAGGTGCGGCAGAAGCACCAGGAAATGTTCCAGCGTGAGGAAGGCATCGTGATGTGCGCGACGATCGCGTTCGGCATGGGCATCGACAAGCCGGACGTGCGCTTCGTTGCGCACCTGGATCTGCCGAAGAGCGTCGAAGGCTACTACCAGGAAACGGGCCGCGCCGGCCGTGACGGGATGCCCGCGAATGCGTGGATGGCGTACGGTCTCGGCGACGTCGTCCAGCAGCGCAAGATGATCGACGAGTCCGATGCGGACGACGCGCACAAGCGCGTCCAGACGTCGAAGCTCGACGCGCTGCTTGGGCTGTGCGAGACGATCTCGTGCCGCCGCGTGCGGCTGCTGAACTACTTCGGCGAGGAGAGCAAGCCGTGCGGCAACTGCGACACGTGCATCGAGCCGCCGGCTTCGTGGGACGCCACGCGTGAAGCGCAGATGGCGCTGTCCTGCGTGTTTCGCGCGCAGCGCGCAAGCGGCTTCAATTTCGGCTCGAGCCACCTGATCGAGATCCTGCGCGGCGGGCGCACCGAGAAGGTGTTGCAGCGCGGCCACGACCAGCTCACGACGTTTGGGATCGGCGCGTCGCTGTCGGAGCCCGAATGGCGCGCGATTTTCCGTCAGCTCGTCGCGTACGGCTACCTGGCCGTCGATCACGGCGGCTTCGGCGCGCTCGTGCTGACCGAGGCTGCGAAGCCCGTGCTGAAGAACGAAGAGAAGGTCACGCTGCGTCGCTACGTGAAGCCGCAGCGCACGCGCCAGTCGTCGAGCCGCAGCGGTACGCGCGTCGATCCGACGGCCGGCATGGGCACGCGTGAGCGCGCACGGTGGGATGCGCTGCGCGCGTGGCGTGCGGAAACGGCCAAAACGGACGGCGTGCCGGCCTACGTGATCTTCCACGATGCGACGCTTGCCGAGATCGCGCGCAACGCGCCGGAGTCGATCGACGACCTGCGCCATATCCCCGGCATGGGCGTGCGCAAGCTGGAGCGCTTCGGCGACGAGATCATCGGCGTCGTCGAGTCGGCCTGACACAGGCGTTCCGACCCTTCCGGTAAACCACACGTTCGGCAAGCGAATCACGCAAGCCGTTGACTTAGTTGGTATTTCCGGAATATCATGCTGGGTTCCGGTATTCGGTGGGCCGAGTTGCGTTCCAAGGTTCGCACCCGTTTCGCCGGTTCGGAAGTCAACTGTGCGCCGATTCTCGCTTTGCCCGAAATCGATGCGCAGATTTTGTTCAATTTCAGGAATAAACAATGCCAACCATCAACCAACTGGTTCGCAAAGGCCGTCAGTCGGAAACGACGAAGAGCAAGAGCCCGGCCCTGCAGGACTGCCCCCAGCGTCGCGGCGTGTGCACCCGTGTGTACACGACGACGCCGAAGAAGCCGAACTCGGCACTCCGTAAGGTCGCCAAGGTTCGTCTGACGAACGGCTTCGAAGTGATCTCGTACATCGGCGGTGAAGGCCACAACCTGCAGGAACACTCGGTTGTGCTGATCCGCGGCGGCCGTGTGAAGGACTTGCCGGGTGTGCGTTACCACATGGTTCGCGGCTCGCTGGATACCCAGGGCGTCAAGGACCGTAAGCAAGCGCGCTCGAAGTACGGCGCGAAGCGTGCAAAGGCTGCCAAGTAAGCAGTTTTTGATCAGGGATCGCCGTAGGGCGGTCAAGGCGGGAGTGCCGGATTGCCGGTGCTGTCGAGTAAGTGGTCACCCGGCCAAGCTGGTTAGTCGTGAAGATGTGATCGGGTTTGTTGGTGGCCGCGGAGCTGGAACCAGCTCCAACTGAACAAGTAAAGGAAGAATCATGCCGCGTCGTCGCGAAGTCCCCAAGCGGGAAGTGTTGCCGGATCCGAAGTTCGGTAACGTTGATGTAGCCAAGTTCATGAACATGCTGATGCTGTCCGGCAAGAAGTCGGTCGCAGAGCGCATCGTTTATGGCGCATTCGAACAAATCCAGACCAAGGGTGGCAAGGACCCGCTGGAAGTGTTCACGGTTGCGCTCAACAACGTCAAGCCGGTGGTCGAAGTTAAGAGCCGTCGCGTTGGTGGTGCCAACTATCAAGTTCCGGTCGAAGTGCGCCCGTCGCGTCGTATGGCATTGGCGATGCGCTGGCTGCGTGAGGCTGCGAAGAAGCGTAGCGAGAAGTCGATGGCCCTGCGCCTGGCAGGTGAACTCTCCGAAGCGGCCGAAGGCCGTGGCGGCGCGATGAAGAAGCGCGACGAAGTTCACCGCATGGCAGAAGCCAACCGCGCGTTCTCGCATTTCCGTTTCTAAGCGCCTGGCTGGGCTTTTAGCGGAAATAAATTCCGGGCGGGTGCGCTTTTCAGGCGCCTCGCCCGTTTGTGTTGAAGCATGATGCAGCAGCGCTGCATCGTGTCATCCCAGTAGAGGATCAAAGTGGCTCGCAAGACTCCTATCGAGCGCTACCGCAATATCGGTATTAGCGCTCACATCGACGCCGGCAAAACGACGACGACCGAGCGCATTCTGTTTTACACCGGTGTGAACCACAAGATCGGTGAAGTCCACGACGGCGCGGCCACGATGGACTGGATGGAGCAGGAACAGGAGCGTGGCATCACGATCACGTCCGCTGCTACCACCGCCTTCTGGAAGGGCATGGGCGGCAACTATCCGGAACACCGCATCAACATCATCGACACCCCGGGCCACGTCGACTTCACGATTGAAGTCGAGCGCTCGATGCGCGTGCTCGACGGCGCGTGCATGGTGTACTGCGCAGTGGGCGGCGTGCAGCCGCAGTCGGAAACGGTGTGGCGCCAGGCGAACAAGTACAAGGTGCCGCGTCTCGCGTTCGTCAACAAGATGGACCGTACCGGCGCGAACTTCTTCAAGGTCTACGACCAGCTCCGTCTGCGCCTGAAGGCGAACCCGGTTCCGGTCGTGGTGCCGATCGGTGCGGAAGAAGGCTTCAAGGGTGTCGTCGACCTGATCAAGATGAAGGCGATCATTTGGGACGAGGCATCGCAAGGTACCAAGTTCGACTACGTCGACATCCCGGCTGAACTCGTCGACACGTGCAATGAATGGCGTGAAAAGATGGTCGAAGCGGCTGCGGAGTCGAACGAAGACCTGATGAACAAGTACCTCGAAGCAGGCGAGCTGTCGGAAGCCGAGATCGTCAAGGGTCTGCGCGACCGTACGATCGCGTGCGAAATCCAGCCGATGCTGTGCGGTACCGCGTTCAAGAACAAGGGCGTGCAGCGTATGCTCGACGCCGTGATCGATTTCCTGCCGTCGCCGGTCGACATCCCGCCGGTTACGGGTGAACTCGAAAATGGCGAGAAGACGGAACGCCGTGCGTCCGACGACGAGAAGTTCTCGGCACTCGCGTTCAAGATCATGACCGACCCGTTCGTCGGCCAGCTGATCTTCTTCCGCGTCTACTCGGGCGTCGTCAATTCGGGCGACACGCTGCTCAATGCGACCAAGGACAAGAAAGAGCGTCTCGGCCGTATTCTGCAGATGCACGCGAACCAGCGTGAAGAAATCAAGGAAGTTCGTGCAGGCGACATCGCTGCTGCGGTCGGCCTGAAGGAAGCGACCACGGGCGACACGCTGTGCGATCCGGCACATCCGATCGTGCTCGAACGCATGATTTTCCCGGAGCCGGTGATTTCGCAGGCCGTCGAGCCGAAGACGAAGGCTGACCAGGAGAAGATGGGCCTGGCGCTGAACCGTCTCGCTCAGGAAGATCCGTCGTTCCGCGTGCAGACCGACGAAGAATCGGGTCAAACCATCATTTCGGGTATGGGCGAGCTCCACCTCGAAATTCTGGTCGACCGGATGAAGCGCGAATTCGGCGTGGAAGCGACCGTCGGCAAGCCGCAGGTGGCGTACCGCGAAACCATTCGCAAGTCGGCCGCGGACGTCGAAGGCAAGTTCGTCAAGCAGTCGGGTGGTCGTGGTCAGTACGGCCATGCGGTCATCACGCTCGAGCGCAGCGAACTGGGCAAGGGCTACGAGTTCGTCGACGCGATCAAGGGCGGCGTGATTCCGCGCGAATACATCCCGTCGGTTGACAAGGGTATCCAGGAAACGCTGAAGAGCGGCGTGCTGGCAGGCTTCCCGGTTGTCGACGTGAAGGTCACGCTGACGTTCGGTTCGTACCACGACGTCGACTCGAACGAAAATGCGTTCCGCATGGCCGGTTCGATGGCGTTCAAGGAAGCGATGCGTCGTGCGGATCCGGTTCTGCTCGAGCCGATGATGGCCGTGGAAGTGGAAACGCCGGAAGACTTCATGGGCAACGTGATGGGCGACCTGTCGGGTCGTCGCGGCATCATCCAGGGTATGGATGACATGGTCGGCGGCGGCAAGATCGTGCGCGCCGAAGTGCCGTTGTCGGAGATGTTCGGCTATTCCACGTCGCTGCGTTCGCTGACGCAGGGTCGCGCAACGTACACGATGGAGTTCAAGCACTACGCTGAAGCTCCGAAGAACGTTGCAGAAGCGATCATCAGCGCGAAGACGAAGTAATTCGTTATCACAATCGATTATTTTTGAAAGAAGAGAATCATGGCAAAAGGTAAATTCGAGCGGACCAAGCCGCACGTGAACGTTGGTACGATTGGTCACGTTGACCACGGCAAGACGACGCTGACGGCAGCGATCACGACGGTTCTGACGAAGAAGTTCGGCGGCGAAGCGAAGGCATACGACCAGATCGACGCGGCACCGGAAGAAAAGGCGCGCGGCATCACGATCAACACGGCACACGTCGAGTACGAAACGGCTAACCGCCACTACGCACACGTCGACTGCCCGGGCCACGCTGACTATGTGAAGAACATGATCACGGGCGCAGCGCAGATGGACGGCGCGATCCTGGTTTGCTCGGCAGCTGACGGCCCGATGCCGCAGACGCGTGAGCACATCCTGCTGGCACGTCAGGTTGGCGTTCCGTACATCATCGTGTTCCTGAACAAGTGCGACATGGTGGACGACGCTGAACTGCTCGAGCTGGTCGAGATGGAAGTTCGCGAACTCCTGTCGAAGTACGACTTCCCGGGCGACGACACGCCGATCGTGAAGGGTTCGGCAAAGCTGGCGCTGGAAGGCGACACGGGCGAGCTGGGCGAAGTGGCGATCATGAGCCTGGCCGACGCGCTGGACACGTACATCCCGACGCCGGAGCGTGCAGTTGACGGCGCGTTCCTGATGCCGGTTGAAGACGTGTTCTCGATCTCGGGTCGTGGTACGGTTGTGACGGGTCGCGTTGAGCGCGGCATCGTGAAGGTCGGCGAAGAAATCGAAATCGTCGGTATCAAGCCGACGGTGAAGACGACCTGCACGGGCGTTGAAATGTTCCGCAAGCTGCTGGACCAAGGTCAAGCAGGCGACAACGTTGGTATCCTGCTGCGCGGCACGAAGCGTGAAGACGTGGAGCGTGGCCAGGTTCTGGCGAAGCCGGGTTCGATCACGCCGCACACGCACTTCACGGCTGAAGTGTACGTGCTGAGCAAGGACGAAGGCGGCCGTCACACGCCGTTCTTCAACAACTACCGTCCGCAGTTCTACTTCCGTACGACGGACGTGACGGGCTCGATCGAGCTGCCGAAGGACAAGGAAATGGTGATGCCGGGCGACAACGTGTCGATCACGGTGAAGCTGATCGCTCCGATCGCGATGGAAGAAGGTCTGCGCTTCGCAATCCGCGAAGGCGGCCGTACGGTCGGCGCCGGCGTCGTCGCCAAGATCATCGAGTAATATCGGCGATCCGCGGATCCCGACGGGGTCCGCGATTCCCGCGGTATGCAGTTCGTACCGTCGAAACCGGGTGTCCAGCTTGCGCTGGCACCCGGTTTTGTTTTTCCGTCACGCCTGAAGCGCGGGACGAGAAACTCGCACCATCGCTCCAGAATTTCGTGTAGAATCGCGGGCTTAGCAGTGGAAGTACCGCAAGGAACCTGATGTCTCGCTCCCCGCAGGCGTCAAGTTTCACGTTCTTTTAGTGTCCGGCGATGCAACATCGCCTCGCTCTTTCCAAGGAATCGTCATGCAGCAACAGAAAATCCGCATTCGCCTGAAGGCATTCGACTATCGTCTGATCGATCAATCGGCTGCCGAGATCGTCGATACCGCGAAGCGGACTGGCGCAATCGTCCGTGGCCCGGTGCCGCTGCCGACGCGCATTCAGCGTTTTGACATCCTGCGTTCGCCGCACGTCAACAAGACGTCGCGCGATCAGCTCGAAATCCGTACCCACCAGCGCCTGATGGACATCGTCGATCCGACCGACAAGACGGTTGACGCGCTGATGAAGCTCGACCTGCCGGCTGGCGTCGACGTGGAAATCAAGCTGCAGTAAGGCTTCCAGCGCCGTTCGGCTTGCCGGGTGGTGCTAAGTCTTTGATTGCTTGCGGAAAACGCGAAGTCGGGCTATAATGCTTGGCTTTTCGCGTATTCGCGTAAAAAAGTTGGGCCTTGCGTGCCCGGCATTTTGTAAATCAGCCCCGACCAATCGCAGTCGGGAATGGAGAAAATGATGAGCCTTGGACTCGTAGGTCGCAAGGTTGGCATGACCCGTATCTTCACGGCGGAAGGGGATTCGATTCCCGTCACCGTGCTGGACGTGTCGGACAACCGCGTGACGCAGATCAAGACTGTTGAAACCGACGGCTACACGGCCGTGCAGGTTGCATTCGGCTCCCGTCGTGCCTCGCGCGTGACGAAGCCGCTGGCAGGTCATCTCGCCAAAGCCGGTGTCGAAGCCGGTGAAATCCTCAAGGAATTCCGCATTGACGCGGCCAAGGCAGCTGAGCTGTCGAATGGCGCCGTGGTCGGTGCTGATCTTTTCGAAGTGGGCCAGAAGGTCGACGTGCAAGGCGTGTCGATCGGTAAGGGCTACGCCGGTACGATCAAGCGTTACAACTTCTCCTCCGGCCGTGCTACGCACGGTAACTCGCGCTCGCACAACGTGCCGGGCTCGATCGGTATGGCGCAGGATCCGGGTCGTGTTTTCCCGGGTAAACGCATGACGGGTCACATGGGTGACGTGACGGTGACGGTGCAGAACCTCGAAATCGCTCGTATCGACGCAGAGCGCAAGCTGCTGCTCGTGAAGGGTGCGATTCCGGGCGCGAAGGGCGGCAAGGTCTTCGTGACGCCGGCCGTCAAGACCAAGGGGGCGAAATAATGGAACTCAAGCTCCTGAACGAAAATGGTCAGGAAGGTGCAGTGGTCAACGCATCGGACGTCGTGTTCGGTCGTGACTACAACGAAGCGCTGATCCACCAGGTCGTCGTCGCTTACCAGGCGAATGCTCGCCAGGGTAACCGCGCACAGAAGGACCGTGAGCAAGTCAAGCACACGACGAAGAAGCCGTGGCGCCAGAAGGGTACGGGCCGCGCTCGTGCCGGTATGTCGTCGAGCCCGTTGTGGCGTGGCGGTGGTCGTATCTTCCCGAATTCGCCGGAAGAAAACTTCTCGCACAAGGTCAACAAGAAGATGCATCGCGCAGGTCTCTGCTCGATCTTCTCGCAGCTGGCCCGTGAAGGCCGTCTGTCGGTCGTCGAGGACATCATCCTCGAAGCACCGAAGACCAAGCTGCTGGCCGAAAAATTCAAGACCATGGGTCTCGACTCCGTTCTGATCATTACGGATACGGTTGACGAAAACCTGTACCTGGCATCGCGCAACCTGCCGCACGTGGCAATTGTCGAGCCGCGCTACGCTGACCCGCTCTCGCTGATCTACTTCAAGAAAGTGCTGGTCACGAAGGCTGCGGTCGCCCAGATCGAGGAGTTGCTGTCATGAGCGAGATTCGCAAGAACGATCATCGTTTGATGCAGGTCCTGCTCGCACCGGTGATCTCGGAAAAGGCGACGCTGGTTGCCGACAAGAACGAGCAAGTCGTGTTCGAAGTCGCACCGGATGCCACGAAGCAGGAAGTGAAGGCGGCTGTCGAGCTGCTGTTCAAGGTTGAAGTTGATTCCGTCAACGTGCTGGTTCAGAAGGGCAAGCAAAAGCGCTTTGGCCGTTCGATGGGCCGCCGCAAGGACGTGAAGAAGGCGTACGTTTGCCTGAAGCCCGGCCAGGAAATCAACTTTGAAGCGGAGGCCAAGTAATCATGGCAATCGTTAAAGTTAAGCCGACATCGCCGGGTCGCCGCGCGATGGTCAAGGTGGTCAACAAGAACCTGCACCAGGGCAAGCCGTTCGCGGCACTGCTCGACTCGCAGAGCTCGACCGCCGGCCGTAACAACAACGGCCGTATCACCACGCGTCACAAGGGTGGTGGTCACAAGCAGCACTATCGTATCGTCGATTTCCGTCGCACGAAGGATGGCATTCCGGCAAAGGTCGAGCGTCTCGAGTACGACCCGAACCGTAGCGCGAACATCGCGCTGGTGCTCTACGCAGACGGCGAACGTCGCTACATCATCGCCCCGAAGGGCCTGACCGTCGGCCAACAGCTGATGTCGGGTTCGGAAGCGCCGATCCGTGCAGGCAACACGCTGCCGATCCGCAACATTCCGGTCGGTACGACGATCCACTGCATCGAGATGCTGCCGGGCAAGGGCGCGCAAATGGCGCGTTCGGCTGGTACGTCGGCCATGCTGCTCGCACGTGAAGGCGTCTACGCGCAGGTTCGTCTGCGTTCGGGCGAAATCCGCCGCGTGCACATCGAGTGCCGTGCAACGATCGGTGAAGTCGGCAACGAAGAGCATAGCCTGCGCCAGATCGGCAAGGCTGGCGCGAACCGCTGGCGCGGTATCCGCCCGACGGTGCGTGGCGTTGCGATGAACCCGGTTGATCACCCGCACGGTGGTGGTGAGGGCAAGACGGCTGCAGGTCGCGATCCGGTTAGCCCGTGGGGTACGCCGGCTAAGGGTTATCGCACCCGTAGCAACAAGCGCACGACGACGATGATCGTCCAGCGCCGTCACAAGCGTTAAGGAGTAGGCAATGGCACGTTCTGTTAAAAAAGGTCCGTTCTGCGACGCCCATTTGCTGAAGAAAGTTGAGGCGGCTGCAGCTTCGCGCGACAAAAAGCCGATCAAGACCTGGTCGCGTCGCTCGACGATTCTGCCGGATTTCATCGGCCTGACGATCGCTGTTCACAACGGCCGTCAACACGTTCCGGTGTACATCTCGGAAAACATGGTCGGCCACAAGCTTGGCGAGTTCGCACTGACCCGTACGTTCAAGGGTCACGCAGCCGACAAGAAGGCCAAGAAATAAGGGGCAATCAAGATGGAAGTGAAAGCAATTCATCGCGGTGCCCGCATCTCGGCGCAAAAAACGCGCCTTGTGGCTGACCAGATCCGCGGTTTGCCGGTCGACAAGGCGCTGAACGTTCTGACGTTCTCGCCGAAGAAGGCGGCTGGCATCGTGAAGAAGGTTGTGCTGTCGGCAATCGCGAATGCGGAGCACAACGAAGGCGCCGATATCGACGAGCTCAAGATCAAGAGCATCTACGTCGACAAGGCTGCATCGCTCAAGCGTTTCACCGCGCGCGCCAAGGGCCGCGGTAACCGCATCGAGAAGCAATCCTGTCACATCACTGTGACGGTCGGGAATTAAGGAGCCATACGATGGGACAGAAAATTCATCCGACTGGCTTCCGCCTGGCTGTCAGCCGCAATTGGGCTTCGCGTTGGTACGCGAACAACAACAATTTCGCGGCGATGCTGCAGGAAGACATCGGTGTTCGTGAATACCTGAAGAAGAAGCTGAAGAACGCTTCGGTCGGTCGGGTCGTCATCGAGCGTCCGGCGAAGAACGCGCGCATCACGATTTACAGCTCGCGTCCGGGTGTGGTCATCGGCAAGAAGGGCGAGGATATCGAGCAGCTGAAGACGGAACTGCAACGCCGCATGGGCGTTCCGGTCCACGTCAACATCGAAGAAATCCGCAAGCCGGAAACCGATGCTCAGCTGATCGCTGACTCGATCACGCAACAGCTCGAGCGCCGGATCATGTTCCGTCGCGCGATGAAGCGTGCGATGCAGAACGCGATGCGTCTGGGTGCTCAAGGCATCAAGATCATGAGCGCCGGCCGTCTGAACGGTATCGAAATCGCTCGTACGGAGTGGTATCGCGAAGGTCGCGTGCCCCTTCACACGCTGCGTGCTGATATCGACTACGCGACCTCGGAAGCGAAGACGACCTACGGGATCATCGGCGTCAAGGTGTGGGTTTACAAGGGCGACACGCTCGGCCGCAACGACGCACCGGTGGTGGAAGAAGTAGCCGAAGACAAGCGTCCGCGTCGCAATGCGCGTCCGGGCGACCGTCGTCCGCGCCGTGACGGCGAAGGCGGCGCTCCGGGTGCTCGTCGTGGCGCACCGCGCCGTGGCGCCGGCAAGCCCGAAGACGGCAAGACTGGAGAATAACGATGCTGCAACCGAAACGCAGGAAGTATCGTAAAGAGCAGAAGGGTCGTAACACCGGCAAGGCGACGCGCGGCAACGCAGTGTCGTTCGGTGAATTCGGCCTGAAGGCTATCGGTCGCGGTCGTTTGACCGCACGCCAGATTGAAGCGGCGCGTCGTGCAATGACGCGTCACATCAAGCGTGGCGGCCGCATCTGGATCCGGATCTTCCCGGACAAGCCGATTTCGCAGAAGCCGGCCGAAGTGCGTATGGGTAACGGTAAGGGTAACCCTGAGTACTACGTCGCCGAGATTCAGCCGGGCAAGATGCTCTATGAAATGGACGGCGTAACCGAAGAACTGGCACGCGAAGCGTTCCGTCTGGCTGCAGCCAAGCTGCCGCTGAAGACGGCGTTCATCGTGCGCCAGCTCGGCGCCTAAGGAGAAAATATGAAGGCTTCCGAACTTCTCCAGAAAGACCAGGCCGCGCTCAACAAGGAGCTGGCGGACCTGCTGAAGGCGCAATTCGGCCTGCGCATGCAACTCGCGACCCAGCAGCTCACGAACACGAGCCAGCTGAAGAAGGTTCGTCGCGACATCGCACGTGTGCGGACCGTCATGACTCAGAAGGCGAACCAGAAATGAACGATAGCGTGAAAACCTCGCTGAAGCGGACGCTGGTCGGTCGGGTCGTCAGCAACAAGATGGACAAGACCGTCACCGTGCTGATCGAGCACCGCGTCAAGCATCCGATCTACGGCAAGTATGTCGTGCGTTCGAAGAAGTACCACGCGCACGATGAAGCGAACACCTACAACGAAGGCGATCTCGTCGAAATCCAGGAAACTCGTCCTGTTTCGAAGACGAAGGCCTGGACGGTGTCGCGCCTCGTCGAAGCAGCTCGAGTCATCTAAGCGGGCTGTGCAGTAGGCAGTAACAGGCACTTCTCCGCGAAGTGCTTGAAATCGCAAAGTATTTGCTTGCGTGACCAGGATTATTTGTTATAATCCTGGTCTTCCCTCTTTATGGGAGCCCCGTCGCGGGCGAAGTTGGTGGGGGAAGCGGACTGGCGCCTGCCTGTCCGAAAGATTCACCGAATTGCGATGGCGGGTTTCGTTTGCCGTCGCTGCTGTTCCAACCCAAGCAGCCGATTGGCTGACGGGACCAAGACTGACCGAATGCATCATGGTGGTGCATCCGGATTAAGTTGGGAAAGACAAACCATGATCCAGACCGAATCTCGGCTCGAAGTAGCCGACAACACGGGTGCACGTGAAGTCCTGTGCATCAAGGTGCTCGGCGGCTCGAAGCGTCGTTATGCCGGCATTGGCGACATCATCAAGGTGAGCGTCAAAGAGGCAACGCCGCGCGGGCGCGTGAAGAAAGGCGAAATTTACAACGCCGTGGTGGTCCGCACCGCCAAGGGCGTACGCCGTCAAGACGGCTCGCTGATCAAGTTCGACGGCAACGCCGCTGTGCTTTTGAATAACAAGCTCGAGCCGATCGGCACCCGCATTTTCGGGCCGGTCACGCGTGAGCTGCGTAGCGAACGATTCATGAAGATCGTTTCGCTGGCGCCGGAAGTGCTGTAAGGAGTCGCGATGAACAAGATTCGCAAAGGTGACGAAGTCATCGTCGTCACTGGCAAGGACAAGGGCAAGCGCGGCGTCGTGCTGGCTGTCGGTGCAGAGCATGTGACGGTTGAAGGTATCAACCTCGTCAAGAAGCATGTGAAGCCGAACCCGATGAAGGGTACGACGGGCGGCGTGGAAGCGAAGACGATGCCCCTGCATATTTCGAACGTCGCACTGGTCGACGCGAATGGCAAGGCGTCGCGTGTTGGCATCAAGGTCGAGGAAGGCAAGAAGGTTCGCTTCCTGAAGACGACCGGTGCTGTACTGAGCGCCTGACGCAGCGGAGTAAAAAATGGCTCGTTTTCAAGAGTTTTACAAAGAAAAGGTTGTGCCCGGCCTGATCGAGAAGTTCGGTTACAAGTCGGTCATGGAAGTGCCGCGCATCACCAAGATCACGCTGAACATGGGTCTTGGCGAAGCGATCGCTGACAAGAAGATCATCGAGAACGCCGTTGGCGACCTCACGAAGATCGCCGGTCAGAAGCCGGTCGTGACGAAGGCACGCAAGGCAATCGCAGGCTTCAAGATCCGCCAGGGTTACCCGATCGGCGCGATGGTGACGCTGCGTGGCCAAGCAATGTACGAATTCCTCGACCGTTTCGTGACGGTTGCCCTGCCCCGCGTGCGTGACTTCCGCGGTGTGTCGGGTCGTGCTTTCGATGGCCGTGGCAACTACAACATCGGTGTGAAAGAGCAGATCATTTTCCCCGAAATCGACTACGACAAGATCGACGCACTGCGTGGGCTGAACATCAGCATCACGACGACTGCGAAGACCGACGACGAAGCAAAGGCTCTGCTCGCCAGCTTCAAGTTCCCGTTCAGAAACTGAGGTTACCGTGGCTAAACTGGCACTGATCGAACGTGAAAAGAAGCGCGCCCGCCTGGTCGCGAAGTTCGCAGCAAAGCGCGATGCGCTGAAGGCGATCGTCGAAGACCAAAGCAAGTCGGAAGAAGAGCGCTACGAAGCACGCCTGGAGCTGCAGCAACTGCCCCGCAACGCAAACCCGACCCGCCAGCGTAACCGCTGCGCGATCACGGGCCGTCCGCGTGGCACGTTCCGTAAATTCGGCCTCGCGCGTAACAAGATTCGTGAAATCGCATTCCGTGGCGAGATTCCTGGCCTGACCAAGGCGAGCTGGTAATAGGAGAAACGTAAATGAGCATGAGTGATCCTATCGCCGATATGCTGACTCGCATCCGCAACGGGCAGATGGTCGAGAAGGTATCGGTGTCGATGCCCTCGTCGAAAGTCAAGGTTGCAATCGCGCAAGTCCTGAAAGACGAAGGCTATATCGACGATTTCGCCGTGAAGGCGGAAGGTGCGAAGTCCGAACTGAATATCGCGCTGAAGTACTACGCTGGTCGTCCGGTTATCGAACGCATCGAACGCGTCTCGAAGCCTGGCCTGCGCGTGTACCGCGGCCGTAACGACATCCCGCAGGTCATGAATGGCCTCGGTGTGGCAATCGTGTCGACGCCCAAGGGCGTGATGACCGACCGCAAGGCGCGCGCTACCGGCGTCGGCGGCGAAGTCATCTGCTACGTCGCTTAAAGCCGAGGAGAGAGAAACATGTCTCGAGTAGGTAAGAGCCCGATCGCGCTGCAAGGCGCGGAAGTCAAGCTGGCCGACGGTGCGATCACCGTCAAGGGCCCGCTGGGCACCATCACGCAAGCGGTCAATCCGCTCGTGAACGTGGCGAACAACGACGGCACGCTGAACCTGTCGCCGGTGAACGAAAGCCGCGAAGCAAATGCACTGTCGGGCACGATGCGCGCGATTATCGCGAATGCCGTGCACGGCGTGACCAAGGGTTTCGAGCGCAAGCTGACGCTGGTTGGCGTCGGTTATCGTGCGCAAGCGCAAGGCGACAAGCTGAACCTGTCGCTGGGTTTCTCGCACCCGGTGGTGCACCAGATGCCGGAAGGCGTCAAGGCAGAAACCCCGACGCAAACCGAAATCGTGATCAAGGGGATCAACAAGCAACAAGTCGGTCAAGTGGCTGCGGAAGTCCGCGGTTACCGTCCGCCGGAGCCCTACAAGGGCAAGGGCGTGCGCTATTCCGACGAGGTTGTGATCCTCAAAGAAACGAAGAAGAAGTAAGGGTGCGCAATCATGGATAAGACTCAATCTCGCCTGCGCCGCGCTCGCCAGACGCGTATCAAGATCGCTGAGCTGCAGGTCGCGCGTCTCGCCGTGCATCGCACGAACACGCACATCTACGCTCAAGTGTTCTCGCCCTGCGGCACCAAGGTGCTCGCCAGCGCGTCGACGCTCGAAGCTGAAGTGCGCGCTGAACTGGCCGACAAGTCGGGCAAGGGCGGCAACGTTAATGCCGCGACGCTGATCGGCAAGCGTATTGCCGAGAAGGCAAAGGCTGCCGGCATCGAATCCGTCGCCTTCGATCGCTCGGGCTTCCGCTACCACGGCCGCGTCAAGGCGCTGGCTGAGGCAGCTCGCGAAGCTGGGCTCAAGTTCTAAGGAAGGAATTCGTCATGGCAAAGATGCAAGCGAAAGTTCAGGCTGACGAGCGCGACGACGGCCTTCGTGAAAAGATGATTTCGGTCAATCGCGTGACCAAGGTCGTGAAGGGTGGCCGTATTCTCGGCTTCGCCGCACTGACCGTGGTTGGCGATGGTGATGGCCGCATCGGTATGGGCAAGGGCAAGGCGAAGGAAGTGCCGGTCGCTGTCCAGAAGGCAATGGAACAAGCTCGCCGCAACATGTTCAAGGTGCCGCTCAAGAACGGCACGCTGCAACACGAAGTGCACGGCAAGCATGGCGCATCCGCTGTCCTCCTCGCTCCGGCGAAGGCAGGTACGGGCGTGATCGCCGGCGGCCCGATGCGCGCAGTGTTCGACGTGATGGGCGTTCAGAACGTCGTGGCGAAGAGCCACGGTTCGACGAACCCGTACAACCTCGTTCGCGCCACGCTGGACGGTCTGCGCAAGCAGTCCACCCCGGCAGACATCGCGGCGAAGCGCGGCAAGTCCGTCGAAGAAATTTTGGGCTAAGCCCGGGTGGTCACCATGTCTGAAAAAACTGTCAAGGTTCAGCTCGTTAAGAGCCTGATCGGGACCCGCGAATCGCACCGCGCGACCGTGCGTGGCCTGGGCCTGCGCCGACTCAACTCGGTCAGCGAGCTTCAGGACACGCCGGCGGTCCGCGGCATGATCAACAAGGTCTCGTACCTCGTTAAGGTCATCGCGTAAGCGGCCCTACGGATCAAGGAGTTGATATGGAATTGAATAACCTGAAGCCGGCAGCTGGCGCAAAGCACGCCAAGCGTCGCGTCGGCCGTGGCATCGGTTCGGGCCTCGGCAAGACGGCTGGCCGTGGTCACAAGGGTCAGAAATCGCGTTCGGGCGGCTTCCACAAAGTCGGTTTCGAAGGCGGTCAGATGCCGCTGCAACGTCGTCTGCCGAAGCGCGGCTTCACGTCGCTGACGAAGGAATTCGTCGGTGAAGTGCGCCTGAGCGACCTCGAGAAGCTGCCGGTCGATGAGATCGATCTGCTCGCACTGAAGCAAGCCGGCCTGGTCGGCGAGCTGACGAAGAGCGCAAAGATCATCGCGACGGGCGAACTGAAGCGCAAGATCGTCGTGAAGGGTCTCGGTGCCACCAAGGGTGCGCGCGCTGCGATCGAAGCGGCTGGCGGTTCGTTCGCCGAGTGACACGCGTAGCGCGTCGTCACTTGCATTCATCGGAGAAGGTACTTGGCTAACAGCCCGAGTCTTGCAAAACCCGGTCGAAGCACGGCGAAATTCGGCGATCTGCGCCGGCGAGCAATGTTCTTGCTCCTGGCGCTGATCGTCTATCGCATCGGCGCGCACATTCCCGTGCCGGGCATCGATCCGGATCAACTGGCAAAGCTGTTCCAGAGCCAGGCGGGCGGCATCCTGGGCATGTTCAACATGTTCTCGGGTGGCGCGCTTTCCCGCTTCACGATCTTCGCGCTGGGGATCATGCCGTACATCTCGGCGTCGATCATCATGCAGTTGTTGGCGATCGTCTCGCCGCAGCTCGAGGCGCTGAAGAAGGAAGGGCAGGCAGGGCAACGGAAGATCACGCAGTACACGCGGTATTTCACCGTGGTGCTCGCGACCTTCCAGGCGTTCGGTATCGCGGCTGCGCTGGAAAACCAGCCGGGCCTCGTTACTGACCCCGGCATGCTGTTCCGTCTGACGACGGTCGTGACGCTGGTTACGGGCACGATGTTCCTGATGTGGCTCGGCGAGCAAATTACCGAGCGTGGTCTGGGCAACGGTATCTCGATCATCATCTTCGGCGGGATCGCAGCAGGGTTCCCGAATGCCGTCGGTGGGTTGTTCGAGCTGGTGCGTACGGGTTCGATGAGCATCATTTCGGCGATCATCATCGTCGTCCTGATTGCCGCGGTGACTTACCTGGTCGTGTTCATCGAACGCGGTCAGCGCAAGATCCTCGTGAACTACGCGAAGCGCCAGGTCGGCAACAAGATCTACGGTGGGCAGTCGTCGCATCTGCCGCTGAAGTTGAACATGTCGGGTGTGATTCCGCCGATCTTCGCATCGTCGATCATTCTGTTCCCGGCAACGATTCTCGGCTGGTTCAGTACCGGTCAGCCGACGGGAAGCTGGATTTCCAATACGTTGCATAACGTTGCGGAAGCGCTGAAGCCGGGCCAGCCGGTCTATGTGCTGCTGTACACGCTGGCGATCGTGTTTTTCTGCTTCTTTTACACCGCACTGGTGTTCAACAGCAGGGAAACCGCAGACAACCTGAAGAAGAGCGGCGCGTTTGTTCCGGGCATCCGTCCGGGCGATCAGACCGCACGATATATCGACCGCATCCTCACGCGTCTGACGCTGGCCGGTGCGATCTACATCGTCTTCGTGTGTCTGCTGCCGGAGTTTCTGGTGCTGCGCTGGAACGTGCCGTTTTATTTTGGTGGAACGTCGCTGCTGATCATTGTCGTCGTCACGATGGACTTTATGGCGCAGGTGCAGTCGTACGTTATGTCGCAACAGTATGAGTCACTGCTCAAGAAGGCGAACTTCAAGGGCGGCAACATCCCGATGCGTTAAGGACTATGGCCAAAGACGATGTAATCCAGATGCAGGGTGAGGTGATCGAAAACCTCCCGAATGCGACCTTCCGTGTGAAGCTGGAAAACGGCCATGTCGTGTTGGGGCATATTTCCGGAAAGATGCGGATGCACTACATCCGCATCCTGCCGGGCGACAAGGTGACGGTTGAGTTGACGCCTTACGATCTGTCTCGTGCGCGGATCGTGTTCCGGGCGAAGTGATTTGAAAAAAGGGTATTATCATGAAAGTGATGGCATCGGTTAAGCGCATTTGCCGCAATTGCAAGATCATCAAGCGCAAAGGCGTCGTTCGCGTGATCTGCAGCTCGGATCCGCGCCACAAGCAGCGCCAAGGCTGACCGCGCGTTTGTTTGCGCTTTTTGTTTGAGGAAAAACAATGGCTCGTATCGCAGGGGTTAACATCCCGAATCACCAGCACACCGAGATCGGCCTGACGGCAATCTTTGGTGTCGGCCGCACCCGTTCGCGCAGCATCTGCGTGGCAGCTGGCGTCGATTTTTCGAAGAAGGTCAAGGACTTGACCGACGCAGACTTGGAAAAGCTGCGTGAAGAAGTGGGCAAGTTTGTCGTTGAAGGCGATCTGCGCCGTGAAGTGACGATGAACATCAAGCGCCTGATGGACCTCGGTTGCTACCGTGGTGTTCGTCATCGCAAGGGCCTGCCGATGCGCGGTCAGCGTACGCGTACGAACGCACGTACTCGCAAGGGTCCGCGTCGTGCAGCGCAAGCGCTGAAGAAGTAAGCGGAACTGACAGTTACAGGAAAACGTAATGGCTAAGGCTTCGAACACCGCGGCGCAACGCGTTCGCAAGAAGGTTAAGAAGAACGTCGCTGAAGGCGTGGTTCACGTTCACGCGTCGTTCAACAACACGATCATCACGATCACCGATCGCCAAGGCAATGCACTGGCATGGGCGACGTCGGGCGGTCAGGGCTTCAAGGGCTCGCGCAAATCGACGCCGTTCGCTGCCCAGGTCGCAGCCGAGTCGGCTGGCCGCGTCGCGATGGAATACGGCGTGAAGAATCTGGAAGTGCGGATCAAGGGCCCGGGCCCGGGTCGTGAGTCGGCGGTGCGCGCACTGCACGGCCTCGGCATCAAGATCACCGCGATTTCGGACGTCACCCCGATTCCGCACAACGGCTGCCGTCCGCCGAAGCGTCGTCGTATCTAAAGGTGTGCTGGCACGTTCGTGCTAGCACATTGCCTGTCGCCGCTCAGCGTCGACGGGCGTTGCTTTTTTGATTGACTAAGCCCACCGTTCGCCCCAAAGGGCGCGAACTAGCGCGGATTCAGATCTGCGTGACTGATTGATAGAGGAATGCAAAGTGGCACGTTATATCGGCCCGAAGGCCAAGCTGTCCCGCCGTGAAGGCACCGACCTGTTCCTGAAGAGCGCACGTCGCTCGCTCGCCGACAAGTGCAAGCTCGACAGCAAGCCGGGTCAGCACGGCCGTACCTCGGGCGCACGTACGTCCGACTACGGTACGCAGCTGCGCGAAAAGCAGAAGGTCAAGCGCATTTACGGCGTGCTGGAGCGTCAGTTCCGCCGTTACTTCGCCGAAGCCGACCGCCGCAAGGGCAACACGGGTGAAAACCTGCTGCAACTGCTCGAGTCGCGCCTCGACAACGTCGTGTATCGCATGGGCTTCGGCTCGACCCGCGCTGAAGCGCGTCAGCTGGTGAGCCACAAGTCGATCACGGTGAACGGCGTCGTCGCGAACGTCCCGTCGCAGCAAGTGAAGGCAGGTGACATCGTCGCGATCCGCGAAAAGGCGAAGAAGCAGGCGCGTATCGTTGAAGCGCTGTCGCTGGCCGAGCAAGGCGGCATGCCGAGCTGGGTTGCAGTCGATGCGAAGAAGTTCGAAGGCACGTTCAAGCAAATGCCGGAACGCGTCGAAATCGCAGGCGACATCAACGAAAGCCTGATCGTCGAATTGTATTCGCGTTAATCCGATTGACGGCCGAGGTACCCCGATTGCGTTGCGCAAGGAGGGGCCTCGGCTGTTTATTTTCTGGTTGTTACCGGTCAGCCTTATCGGTGTAACGAGCCGAGGGTATTGAAAAGGAAAGCCCATGCAAACCAGTTTGCTGAAACCCAAGATCATCGCCGTGGAATCGCTGGGCGAGAACCACGCGAGGGTGGTCATGGAACCGTTCGAACGCGGTTACGGCCATACCTTGGGCAATGCGCTGCGTCGCGTGCTGCTGTCGTCGATGGTTGGCTACGCGCCGACCGAAGTGACGATCGCGGGCGTGGTGCACGAGTACTCGACGCTGGATGGCGTGCAGGAAGACGTCGTCAACCTGCTGCTTAACCTGAAGGGCGTGGTGTTCAAGCTGCATAACCGTGACGAAGTGACGGTTACGCTGCGCAAGGAAGGTGAAGGCGTTGTCACGGCCGGCGATATCGAGCTGGCTCACGACTGCGAAGTCATCAACCCGAATCACGTGATTGCGCACCTGTCGAAGGGTGGCAAGCTCGACGTTCAGATCAAGATCGAAAAGGGTCGCGGCTATGTGCCCGGCAACGTCCGTCGCTACGGCGAAGACACGGCCAAGATCATCGGCCGCATCGTCCTCGACGCATCGTTCTCGCCGGTTCGCCGCGTGAGCTACGCTGTCGAAAGCGCACGTGTCGAGCAGCGTACCGACCTCGACAAGCTCGTGATGAACATCGAGACGAGCGGTGTGATCACGCCGGAAGAAGCGATCCGTCAATCGGCCCGCATCCTGGTCGACCAGCTGTCCGTGTTTGCGGCACTGGAAGGCACGGAAACGGCAGCCGAAGCGCCGTCGCGTGCACCGCAGATCGATCCGATCCTGCTGCGTCCGGTGGACGATCTCGAGCTGACGGTTCGTTCGGCGAACTGCCTGAAGGCCGAGAACATCTACTACATCGGCGACCTGATCCAGCGCACGGAAAACGAGCTGCTGAAGACGCCGAACCTCGGTCGCAAGTCGCTCAACGAGATCAAGGAAGTGCTCGCTTCGCGCGGTCTCACGCTGGGCATGAAGCTCGAGAACTGGCCGCCGGCTGGTCTCGACAAGTAAGCCTGGTTGATGCTGTAGTTGGCAAAGATGCGGATTTTCCTTTAAAATCCGCATCTTGCTTTTTTCGCTACCGGCCCGTGCACCCATCGAGGTGCGATAGAAGAGCTGGATCAAAACTTTGAATCAAGGAAACTGAAATGCGCCATCGTCATGGTCTGCGGAAACTGAACCGCACGAGCAGCCACCGTCTGGCTATGCTCCGTAACATGTCCAACTCGCTGATCGAGCACGAAGTCATCAAGACGACGCTGCCGAAGGCGAAGGAACTCCGTAAAGTCGTCGAGCCGCTGATCACGCTCGGCAAGAAGCCGTCGCTGGCAAACCGTCGCCTGGCGTTCAATCGCCTGCGCGATCGTGACTCGGTGGCGAAGCTGTTCGACGTGCTCGGTCCGCGTTTCGCGAACCGTCCGGGCGGCTACCTGCGCGTGCTGAAGTTCGGCTTCCGCGTGGGCGACAACGCACCGATGGCACTGGTCGAGCTGCTCGATCGTCCGGAAGTCGACGAAACGGAAAACGTGCAAGAAGCTGAGTAAGCTTCCGGTACGCAGCAGTATCTGAAAGGGGCCGAGCAATAGCTTGGCCCTTTTTGTTTTTCCGGCGCCGGCTGCGATCGATTGTCGCAGGGCGGTGCCGGCAGCATTGCGCGGGCTGCGCTACGATACGGGGCAGCCGACGCGCTCCCCAGGTGGGCAATCCGCGTCGGCAGGAGCCGATAGACCAGCCAGGAGGGCGCGGATGATAGTGGTGCTGATGCTGACGACGGTGCCCGATGCCGAGACCTCCAAGGTGCTTTCAGACGGTGCGCTCGATGCCCGGCTTGCCGCGTGCGTGTCGGAGCTCGGTGCGATCAAGTCGCGCTATCACTGGCAGGGCAAGGTCGAAACGGCCGACGAGATCCAGTTGCTGTTCAAGACGAGCCCCGTGCGGGCGCTCGAACTGGAGCGATTTATTCTCGCGCATCATCCTTACGAGACGCCCGAAATCGTCTCGTGGCAGACGACGGCATCGGCCGCGTACGGCCAGTGGGTGACCAGCGAAACTCAACGTCTATTTCATGTTTAACGGTATGGCGCTTTCCGTGCGCGTGCGCGCGCTGCGGTTTCTCGCAGTCCTGATGTCGTTCATGCTCGTGCTGGGCGGCCTGTCGGTCGCGCGCGCGGCCGACGATTTCCTCGATCCGTCGGTTGCGTTCAAGTTCAGTGCGAGCGAATCGCCGGGACAGGTGGACGTCCGCTTCAAGGTCGCCAACGGCTACTACCTGTACCGCGAGCGGTTCGCGTTCGCGGTGAAGAGCGGGCAAGCGACGCTCGGCGATCCGCAATTCCCGGCCGGCCACGTGAAGTTCGACCAGACGTTCCAGAAGAACGTCGAGACCTACCGTGACGAAGTCGTCGTGCATGTGCCGGTCAAGCAGGCGTCGGGGCCGTTCGAGCTCGCGGTGACATCGCAGGGGTGTGCTGACGAAGGCATCTGTTATCCGCCGGCCGAGCACGTCGTGAAGGTCGACGGCGCCGCGCTGGGCGCAGCATCGTCGTCCGGCGATGCGGCCGCCGCGGGCAGCTGGTTCGACAAGGTCACGAGCGCCGATTTCGCGCAGTCGCTGCTCGAAGGGCACGGCTTCTTCACGATCGTCGCCCTGTATTTCGTCGCGGGCGTCGTGCTGAGCCTCCTGCCATGCTCGTACCCGATGATCCCGATCGTGTCGGCGATCATCATCGGCCAGGGTACGCGTGCGACGCATGCGCGTGGCTTCGCGTTGTCGCTGACGTACGTGGTCGGCATGGCGCTGGTCTACACGGTGCTCGGCATCGCCGCGGCGCTGGTCGGCCAGAGTCTCGGCGCGTGGCTGCAGAACCCGTGGGTGCTCGGCGCGTTCGGCGTGCTGCTGACTGCGTTCGCCGTCTCGCTGATCTCGGGCAAGGACATCGCGCTGCCCGCGCGCTGGCAGAACGGCGCAGCGGAAGCATCGAGCGCGCGTCAGGGCGGCCATTTCATCGCGGTCGCGGCGATGGGCGCGCTGTCCGCGCTGGTCGTCGGCGCATGCATGACGGCGCCGCTGTTCGCGGTGCTCGCCTTCATCGCGCACACGGGCAATGCGCTGCTCGGTGGTGCCGCGCTGTTCGCAATGGGGCTGGGGCTGGGCGTGCCGTTGCTGGTCGTCGGTGTCGGCGCCGGGACGGTGCTGCCGCGCGCCGGTGCATGGATGGACGGCGTGAAGGTGTTCTTCGGCATCGTGCTGCTCGCAGCCGCCCTGTGGATCGTGTGGCCGGTGCTGGCCGGGGGGCTGAGGATGGTGCTCGCTGCGTTGTGGCTGCTGATCGCGGCCGCGGCGCTCGGGCTGTTCACGCCGAATGCCGGCGCCACGTCTATCTGGCGTCGTCTTGGCCGTGGTGTCGGCGCTGCGCTCGCGATCTGGGCGGCGACGCTGCTCGTCGGCCTCGCCGCGGGATCGACCGATCCGGTCAAGCCGCTGGCGGTGCTGGCGGCACGCACGGTTGCGTCGGGCGGCGCTGCGACGGCAGGTGCGGCCGCAACGCAGGACGGGCCTGCGTTCGCGTCGGTGCGCTCGAGTGTCGAACTCGACACGCTGCTGAAGACGTCCGGCCAGCCCGTGATGCTCGACTTCTACGCCGACTGGTGCGTGAGCTGCAAGGAGATGGAGCATCTGACGTTTACCGACGCACGTGTGCAGGCGCGGCTCGCGCAGCTTCACCTCGTGCGCGCCGACGTCACCGCGAACAACCCGGACGACCAGGCGCTGCTGAAGCGTTTCAACCTGTTCGGGCCGCCGGGCATCATCTTCTTCGATCGCAACGGCAACGAGATCGGGCGCGTGGTCGGCTATCAGGCCGCTGAGACGTTCCTACGCAGCCTCGACCGGGCTGCGGTCCCGACGGTATGACCAGGCCGCTCGGGTGCGCGCCGGTGGCGAGCCGGCGTGCTTGCGTGGCATGAACTGACGATCGGCAACGCATAAGTCCGGGATCGACGGCAAACAAAAAAACGGCGGGACACCGAGGTGTCCCGCCGTTTTTCATTCCGCCTGCCGGCGGGAAATCAGCGTTGTGCTTTCAGCAGACGCGCGGCGTCGAGTGCGAAGTACGTGAGCACGCCATCGGCCCCCGCTCGCTTGAACGCGAGCAGCGATTCGAGCACGACCTTGTCGTGGTCGAGCCAGCCGTTCATCGCGGCGGCCTTCAGCATCGCGTATTCCCCGCTCACCTGGTACACGTAGGTCGGGAAGCGGAACTCGTCCTTCACTCGGCGCACGATGTCGAGGTACGGCATGCCGGGCTTGACCATCACCATGTCGGCGCCTTCGTCGATGTCCAGGCGCACTTCGCGCAGCGCTTCGTCGCTGTTCGCCGGATCCATCTGGTAGGTCATCTTGTTGCCCTTGCCCAGGTTGGATGCCGAGCCGACCGCATCGCGGAACGGGCCATAGAACGCCGACGCGAACTTGGCCGAATAGGCCATGATTCGCGTGTGGATATGGCCGTCGCTTTCCAGCATTTCGCGGATCGCGCCGATGCGGCCGTCCATCATGTCCGACGGGGCGACGATGTCGACGCCGGCTTCCGCCTGCGCGCGCGCCTGGTCGATCAGGATCTCGATCGTGTCGTCGTTGATCACGTAGCCGTTTTCGTCGAGGACGCCGTCCTGGCCGTGGCTCGTGTACGGATCGAGTGCGACGTCGGTCAGCACGCCGAGTTCGGGGAAGCGCTTCTTCAGCTCGCGCACCGCGCGCGGGATCAGGCCTTCCGGATTGGCTGCCTCGCGGCCGTCAGGCGTTTTCACCGACGGATCAATGGCCGGGAACAGCGACAGCACGGGCACGCCGAGTTCGACGCACTGCTCGGCGACCTGCATCAGCAGATCGACGGACACGCGCTCGACGCCGGGCATCGACGGCACCGGCTGCCGCTCGTTGGTGCCTTCGACGACGAACACCGGATAGATCAGGTCGTCGGTGGTCAGACGGTTTTCGCGCATCAGGCGGCGGGAGAAGTCGTCGCGGCGCATCCGGCGCGGACGATGAAGCGGATGGAAGCTCATGGCGATTGGGTAGAAATCGGGGCAGTAAGACCTTACGGAACCCTTAGGTCATTTTCGGGAGCGTTGGTATATGATAGCGATCGAGCGGCACGCGTCGCGTGCAGCTCCCCGCTTCTCCTCCCTGAGCGGGTGCCTGTCGTTTTTCGATTAGGCTGTTTGACCCGCCGTTCAACGGCGGGTTTTTTTATGAGCCGGCCGAAACCGCAGGCGCCGTCAGGTGCGCGCCGCCGAGCCCGGCCGCGCGTTGCCCGATCATTGTGCTACAGGCTCGCTTTTTTCGTCGGCGGCGGACGGCCGCACCCAGCTTTCGATCAATTCGTGCGCCTCGTCGAGCCCAACGCGCTTCATCGCCGAGAACAGCTGAACCGTCAGCTTGCCCTGGACGCCCTGGTCACGATACGCATCGAGACCCTTTTGCGCGGTCCGCAGCGCGTTGATGCTTTCCTGCCGCGTCAATTTGTCGCACTTCGTCAGCAGCGTGTGGATCGGCTTGCCGGTCGGCACGAACCATTCGATCATCCGGCGATCGAGGTCGGTCAGCGGACGGCGCGAATCCATCATCAGGATCAGGCCGCAAAGCTGCGAGCGGGTCGCGAGGTAGGACGACAGCAGCATTTCCCAGTGGGCCTTGGCGGCGCCGGGCACTTCCGCGTAGCCGTAGCCGGGCAGGTCGACGAGATTCGCGACGGGCTCGTCGGCCGGGCCGACGGAGAAGTAGTTGATATGCTGCGTGCGGCCAGGCGTCTTCGACGCGAAGGCGAGCCGCTTCTGGTTGCACAGCACGTTGATCGCCGTCGACTTGCCGGCATTCGAGCGGCCCGCGAACGCGATTTCCGGCTGGACCGTCGGCGGCAGGTCGCGCAGATGGTTGACGGTCGTGTAGAAGCGGGCTTGATGGAGCAGAAAGGCCATGGGAACCGGAAGGACGGGCGGCGCGAGCCGCTTGGTGGAGGCGGGGTAGCCCCGATAGGCGCGGGAGCTTTCAACACGATATTGTACAATACGGCGGTTTTACCGAAGGCTACCGGGCGCCTGCCTCGCGCTTTTATGTAGCTTCTGCGGTAGACTGAACGCCGTCGTTTTTTGCAGAACCTCAAATTCCCACAAGACGAAACAGGGTGTGCGAATGAATCGACTGTGCAAGTCTCTGATGGTGCTTCAGGTTGCAGCAGGGTTCGTAGGTTTCGTAGCGGAGGCAAACGCGGCGGATGCGGCAAAGCCGGATCTCGACCGTGGCAAGGCAATTGCCGGGCAGGTTTGTGCGTCGTGTCACGGCGCCGACGGCAATAGCGCGTCGGGCAGTTTCCCGAAGCTTGCCGGCCAGCATCCCGAATATCTGGTCAAGCAGTTGAACGACTTCAAGGCGCAGCCGGGCGCGAAGGGGCCGGTGCGCACCAACGCGGTGATGGTCGGATTCGCGAGCGCGTTGAGCGCGGACGACATGCGCAACGTCGCCGCGTACTACGGGTCGCAGACGACGAAGCTCGGCACCGCGCGCGATGCGGCAACCGTGCCGGTCGGCCAGAAGATCTATCGCGGCGGCATCGCGGAGAAGGGCGTACCCGCCTGCGCGAGTTGCCACGGGCCGACAGGGCAAGGGATTCCGGTCCAGTACCCGCGTCTGTCGGGGCAATGGGCCGATTACACGGTCGCGCAGTTGACCGCGTTCCAGCAGGGTGCCGGCGCGCGCAACAACAACGAGGCGATGCATCAGATCGCGACGCGGCTGTCGGACAACGAGATCAAGGCCGTCGCGGATTACATCGCGGGCCTGCGTTGAGCGGTCAGCCGCGAATGGAATGACCGGGCGCCCGAAGGGCGGCCGGAGTCAGAACAAGAAAAGGGTGGGGCGCCGCATCGTTGCGGTTGCCTCGCCCTTCTTTTTTGTCGGCACGCGCCGGGCCTGGCCAGGATGGAGAGGCTTGCGCGAGATGGGGGGCTGCGCCCCCCAAGCGAACACAGTAGCGAGGGGCTGTTTCCCCTAAGTCGGAGTTTGAATGAGCGTTACCACGTCGGGGTTGCAGTCGAAGTCGGGTCAGGGTGCGTCGAAGCGCGCGGTCGAGCTGCTGAGCTCGATGCGCTTCGCAATCGCGCTGCTGGTGGTGCTGTCGATCGCGAGCATCATCGGCACGGTCCTGACCCAGGACGATCCGTATCCGAACTACGTGAACCAGTTCGGGCCGTTCTGGGCGGACATCTTCCGCTCGCTCGGCCTGTACAACGTGTACAGCGCGTGGTGGTTCATGCTGATCCTGATCTTCCTCGTCATCTCGATCTCGCTGTGCGTGATCCGCAACGCGCCGAAGATGCTCGCCGATGCGAAGAGCTGGAAGGACAAGGTTCGCGAAGGCAGCCTGCGCGCGTTCCACCACAAGGCCGAATACACGGCTTCCGGCACGCGCGCGACGGTCGCGGCGACGCTTGCCACGTTCGTCACCAAGGCCGGCTACAAGCACATCGTGCGTGAGAACGACGGCGCGACGCTGATCTCCGCGAAGCGCGGCGCGATGACCAAGTGGGGCTACATCTCCGCGCACATCGCGATCGTCGTGATCTGTATCGGCGGCCTGCTCGACAGCAACCTGCCGATCAAATTCCAGATGTGGATGTTCGGCAAGAGCCCGGTCAACACGAGCGCGACGATCAGCGAGATCTCGCCCGACCATCGCCTGTCCGCGTCGAATCCGACGTTCCGCGGCTACGCGTGGGTGCCCGAGGGGCAGTTCGTGTCGACCGCGATCCTGAACCAGCCGAGCGGCTCGCTGATCCAGGACCTGCCGTTCTCGATCCAGCTCAACAAGTTCATCGTCGACTACTACACGACGGGCATGCCGAAGCTGTTCGCGAGCGACATCGTCGTGATCGATCGCGAGACCGGCCAGAAGATCCCGGCGCGCGTCGAGGTCAACAAGCCGTTCACGTACAAGGGCGTGTCGATCTACCAGTCGAGCTTCCAGGACGGCGGTTCGCAGATGCAGATGACGGCCTACCCGATGACGGGCGGCAACGCGAAGACCTTCCCCGTGAAGGGAACGATCGGCAGTTCGGCGCCGCTGCAGATGCCGGGCAACGACGGCGACACGATCGAGTTCTCCGATTTCCGCGCGATCAACGTCGAGAACATGGCTGACGCGAACGGCAAGCCGGACGTGCGCGGTGTCGCGACGACGAACTCGCTGAAGGAAGTGTTCGACGAACGCCTCGGCTCCGGCGCGAAGACGTCGAAGCCGACACAGCTCCACAATATCGGCCCGTCCGTGCAGTACAAGATCCGCGGCAAGGACGGCCAGGCGCGCGAATTCAACAACTACATGCTGCCCGTCGACATGAACGGCGAGCGTGTGTTCCTCGCCGGCGTGCGTGCGAGCCCGAACGACCCGTTCCGCTACATGCGGATTCCGGCCGACAGCCAGGATTCGATCGGCGAATGGATGCACCTGCGTGCCGCGCTCGAGGATCCGTCCGCGCGCGCCGAAGCCGCCGCGCGCTTCGCGCAGCGTTCGCTGCCGGGCACCGACGCATCGCTGCGCAGCCGCCTGCAGGACAGTGCATTGAAGGTGCTGACCCTTTTTGCAGCGAGCGACGACAGCGTCGGCCGTGGCGCCGATGGCCAGCCGATTGGCGGCTTCCAGGCCGTCGCGACGTTCATCGACCGCTCGGTGCCCAAGGCCGAGCAGGAGAAGGCCGCGAGCCTGCTGCTGCGCATGCTCGAAGGCTCGATGTGGGAGGTCTGGCAGATCGCGCGCGAGCGTGCGGGCGAGCCGGCGGCGCAGCAGGGCACCGACACGATCCGTTTCGTGCAGAACGCCATCAATGCGCTATCTGACAGCTTTTTGTATGGATCGCCGGTCTATTTGCAGCTTGACTCATTCAAGCAGGTGCAAGCTTCGGTATTTCAGTTGACGCGCGCACCCGGCAAGAATCTGGTGTATCTTGGCAGCCTGCTGCTGGTCGCCGGCATCTTCTCGATGTTCTACGTGCGCGAGCGGCGCCTCTGGTTCTGGCTGAAGGACGCCGGTTCGGGCGTCGATGTGGTGATGGCAATGTCCACGGCCCGCAAGACCTTCGATTTCGAGAAAGAATTCGTGCAGACGCGCGACGCGGCCGGTGCCGCCTTGCACGCCTCACCTCGCGACGCCGCGCCGGCCGGTGCGGCATCGACGGCCCGTCCGCCTGCCGGCGGCGGTTCCGATTCCGAGAATTCCACCCGGTAACATCATGGATCTCACGCAAGTTTCCTCTTCCCATCGGGCGTCGGCCCAGGCTCCAGTTGTGGCGCCGCTGTTCGACGACCGTCCGTTCCTCGCGCGCCTGTCGTTGCTCGACTGGCTGTTCGCACTGGCGCTCGTGGTGGGCGCGGGCTATGCGCTCGTGCACTACAACGCGCACATGGATTACTACGACAAGGCAGTGATGATCGGCACCGTGCCGGCGCTCGTCACGCTCGGCTGGCGCTGGAAGCCCGCGCGGCTGATGATGGCGTCGATCGCCGTGCTGGCGCTGCTGTCGATCCAGATCTACCAGGGCGATCTCGCGCGCGCCGATTCGGCGTTCTTCCTCAAGTACTTCCTGTCGAGCCAGTCCGCGATCCTGTGGATGAGCGCGCTGTTCGTGCTCGCGACGATCTTCTACTGGATCGGTTTGCTCGCGCGCTCGGAGTCGGGCTCCGCGATCGGCCAGAAGCTCACGTGGGTCGCCGTGCTGATGGGCTTCACCGGCCTGATGGTGCGCTGGTACGAGTCCTACCTGATCGGTGCGGACGTCGGGCACATCCCGGTGTCGAACCTGTATGAAGTGTTCGTGCTGTTCAGCCTGATCACCGCGCTGCTCTATCTGTATTACGAAGGCCACTACGGCACGCGTGCGCTCGGTGCGTTCGTGCTGCTGGTGATCAGCGCGGCCGTCGGCTTCCTGATGTGGTACTCGGTCGCGCGCGATGCGCAGCAGATCCAGCCGCTCGTGCCGGCGCTGCAGAGCTGGTGGATGAAGATTCACGTGCCGGCGAACTTCATCGGCTACGGCAGCTTCGCGCTGTCGGCGATGGTGTCGGTCGCCTACCTGATGAAGGAGCGCGGCGTGCTCGCGGATCGCCTGCCGACGCTCGAAGTGCTCGACGACGTGATGTACAAGTCGATCGCGGTCGGTTTCGCGTTCTTCACGATCGCGACGATCCTCGGCGCGCTGTGGGCCGCCGAAGCATGGGGCGGCTACTGGAGCTGGGACCCGAAGGAAACCTGGGCGCTGATCGTGTGGCTCAACTACGCGGCGTGGCTGCACATGCGCCTGATGAAGGGCCTGCGTGGCACGGTGGCCGCATGGTGGGCGCTCACGGGCCTGCTCGTGACGACCTTTGCGTTCCTCGGCGTCAACATGTTCCTGTCCGGGCTGCACAGCTACGGCAAGCTGTAAGATTTCCGCTGTTCGTCCGACTATGAGACCGCCGGTGCACTGCGTGCCCGGCGGTTTTCTTTTGTAACGGGCGGGCGGTCCGGGCGTCGAACGGCGCAAGACGGGTCGGGTCGAACGCTCATGAAGCTGCGCGCGGCGCATGCAGGAGGAGCAGCACGATGTGGATCAAACGCCCTTTGCGGAACGTACTGACCGGCGGCGATATCGCGCCCGGCGAAATCACGCCGCGTGCGGTCTTCGAGAACCGGCGGCGCGTATTGCAGGCGGCCGGCCTCGCGGCGGCGGGCGGGTTGCTCGGCGGTAGCGGCGCAGCATTCGCCGCCTATGCGTCGCCCGACGCGCGGGCCGCGAAGCTCGCGGCGAAGACGAATCCGAAGTTCGTCGCGGCCGACAAGGTGACGCCGTTCAAGGACATTACCTCCTACAACAATTTCTACGAATTCGGCACCGACAAGAGCGACCCCGCGCAGAACGCCGGCACGCTGCGGCCGCGCCCGTGGCGCGTGAGCGTCGAGGGCGAGGTGCTGCATCCGAAGGTGTTCGATCTCGACGAACTGCTGAAGCTGGCGCCGCTCGAGGAGCGCGTGTACCGGCTGCGCTGCGTCGAGGGATGGTCGATGGTGATCCCGTGGATCGGCGTGCCGCTGTCCGAGCTGATCAAGCGCGTGCAGCCGACCGGCAACGCGAAGTACGTGCAGTTCATCACGCTGGCCGATCCGTCGCAGATGCCGGGCCTCTCGACGCCGGTGCTCGACTGGCCGTACTCGGAAGGCCTGCGGATGGACGAGGCGATGAATCCGCTGACACTGCTGACGATGGGCGTCTACGGGCAGGTGCTGCCGAACCAGAACGGCGCACCGGTGCGGATCGTCGTGCCGTGGAAGTACGGCTTCAAGAGCGCGAAGTCGCTCGTGAAGATCCGCTTCGTCGACAAGCAGCCGAAGACGAGCTGGAACACGTACGCGTCGAACGAGTACGGCTTTTATTCGAACGTGAACCCGAACGTCGATCATCCGCGCTGGAGCCAGGCGACCGAGCGACGCATCGGTGAGGACGGCTTTTTCACGCCGAAGCGCAAGACGCTGATGTTCAACGGCTACGGCGATCTCGTCGCGTCGATGTATCAGGGCATGGACCTGAAGAAGAATTTCTGAGGGCGACGGTGAGAAACGATATGCCCTCTTCGACGCTGACTCCGGCGCGCACAGCCGGCGCCGGCCAAGGCGCCGCACGTGCCGCACGGGGCGGCACGGTCCGTCCCGCTGCGCCGCGCTGGCTCGCGCCGGCCAAGGTGCTGGTTTTCGCGGCCGGCCTTTATCCGCTCGCGCGTCTCATGCTGTTCGGGCTGACCGACCGGCTCGGCGCGAATCCGATCGAGTTCATTACGCGCTCGACGGGCCTCTGGACGCTCGTGCTGCTGTGCGTGACGCTTGCCGTCACGCCGCTTCGGCGCATGACCGGGTTCGCCACGCTGCTGCGCTTTCGTCGAATGATCGGACTGTTCGCGTTTTTCTACGCGACGCTGCACTTCACGACCTACCTGTGGTTCGACAAGTGGTTCGACGTCGTCGCGATCCTGAAGGACGTCGGCAAGCGCCCGTTCATCACGGTCGGTTTCGCCGCGTTCGTGCTGCTGATTCCGCTCGCGGCAACGTCACCGCGCGCGATGGTGCGCCGGCTCGGGCGTCACTGGGCGACGCTGCACAGCGCGATCTATGCGATCGCACTGTTCGGCGTGCTGCACTTCTGGTGGATGAGAGCCGGCAAGCACAATCTCGCGCAGCCGAAGCTGTATGCGGCAATCGTGGCCGTGCTGCTCGGCTGGCGGCTCATTGCATGGGGATGGCGGCGCGTGCGCGTGTGACGGCGCAGCCTGAAAAACAAAAGGCGATGACCAGGAAGTCATCGCCTTGTTTCGTGAGCCGTGCAGGCGGTGCGTCGTTACTTCGCGACAGCCGGGCTCGACGCCGGTGCGGGCGTGGTCGATGCCCCGCTCGACGACAATTCGGGTGACAGCGTCAGCGGCGTGCCGGACGAATCGGGCACACTGTCGGACGACGCGTTTTCATCGGTCGGCTTCACGTCCGACGGCGGCGTGTCCTGCTGCTGGAGTGGCTTGGGCATCGGAGGCACGGTGGGCAGATAGAGCGCGCCGCTTTGACCGCAGCCGGCAAGAATCGCCAAAGCCGCTACAATCGCGCTCATCCGGAAAACGACTCGCATGATCGTCCCTGAACAATTGAACCGATAGAGTTTAGCATGTCCGATACCGAATACCTGACCCGTGCCGAGGCCGTGCTGGCGGCCGTCGAGCGTACCGTCGACGACGCCAACGACGGCGATCACGACATCGATCTGGAGCGCAACGGCAGCGTCCTGACGCTGACGTTCGAGAACGGCTCGAAGATCATCGTCAACCTGCAGCCGCCGATGAAGGAAGTGTGGATCGCCGCGAAAGCGGGCGGTTTCCACTACCGTTTCATCGACGGCGAATGGCGCGATACGCGTACGGGCACCGAGTTTTTCTCGGCGCTCACCGAATACGCGACGCAGCAGGCCGGCCTGCCGATCACGTTCAGCGCGCCGTAACCGCCCAGGCCGAAGCCGGGGCCGCGCCCCGACGCGTCGTGCCAAAGAAAAAGCGCCCCGCGGGGCGCTTTTTTCATGGCCGGGCCGGTGGTCAGTGCGCGAACAGGTTCATGATGTCCTGCTTTTCCTGCTCGTCGACATGCGGCACGGTTGCGTCGACGTTCTGCGCGGCCGGTGCTTGCGGTACGCCAACCGTCGACACGAAGCCGTGGCCCGGCGCGAACTCGGTGAAGTACAACTCGCCGCCGAGCGATTCGACGCCGTCCGGCACCGTCGGCTTGAACTCCGGCACGCCCTTCAGCGCGGCGCCCATGTACTCGATCCAGACCGGCAGCGACAGGCCGCCACCGGTTTCGCGATCGCCGAGGCTGCGCGGGTTGTCGTAGCCGATCCACGCGATCGCGGCGAGCGTGTGCTGGTAGCCGGCGAACCACGCGTCGTGCGAGTCGTTCGTCGTGCCGGTCTTGCCCGCGAGGTCGGTGCGCTTCAGCACATTGGTCCGCGCGCCCGTGCCGCGCTGCGCGACGCTCTGCAGCAGGCTGTTCATCACGTACGCGTTGCGCGCGTCGATCGCACGCGGCGCGTTCTGCTCGGCAACGAGCGGCTGCGCGCGCACGACGATCGCGCCGTTCGGATCGGTGACTTCGGCGATCAGGTACGGATTGACGCGGTAGCCGCCGTTCGCGAAGACCGAGTAGGCCCCCGCCATCTGCAGTGGCGTGACCTGGCCCGCGCCGAGTGCCATCGGCAGGTAGGCCGGATGGCGTTCGGCGTCGAAACCGAAGCGCGTGATGTACTGCTGCGCGTACTTCGTGCCGATGTGGTTCAGGATCCGGATCGACACGAGGTTGCGCGAGCGCTGCAGCGCGGTGCGCATCGACATCGGGCCTTCGAAGCCGCCGCCGTAGTTCTTCGGCTCCCACGGCTGGCCGCCCGTTTCGGCGGCGCTGAAATACAGCGGGCCGTCGTTGATCACGGTTGCCGGCCCGAGGCCCTTGTCGAGCGACGCCGAATAGATGAACGGCTTGAACGATGAACCCGGCTGCCGCCACGCCTGCGTGACGTGGTTGAACTTGTTCTTGTTGTAGTCGAAGCCGCCGACGAGCGAGCGGATCGCGCCGTCCTGCGGGACGATCGACAGGAACGCCCCCTCGACCTGCGGCAACTGCGTGATCGACCATTTGCCGGCGTCGCTCTTCACGACGCGGACGATCGCGCCCGGGCGGATGCGGCGATTCGGCTGCGCGTTGGCCGACAGCGCGCCCGACGCGAAGCGCAGGTTGTCGCCTTCGATCGTCGCATTGCTGCCGTCGATGAACGCAACCGTGATCTGGCGCGCGCTGGCGGCCGTGACGACCGCGGCAATCAGTTCGCCGTTGTCGGGGTGTTCGAGCAGCGCATCGTCGATCGCCTGTTCGCGGTCGTCGGCACCGGCCGGCAGCTCGATGAAGCCTTCCGGCCCCCGATAGCCGTGCCGGCGTTCGTAATCCATGATGCCCTTGCGCAGCGCGGTGTACGCGACCTGCTGGTCCGCGGAGTCGATCGTCGTGACGACGTTGAAGCCGCGCGTGTAGGTTTCCTCACGGTACTGCGCGTACATCATTTGTCGGACCATTTCCGCGACGTACTCGGCGTGCACGCTGAAATCGCGGCCCGGACCCTTGACGACGAGCGGCTGTGCGACGGCCTCGTCGTATTGCTCGCGCGAGATGAAGTTCAGCTCGAGCATCCGTTGCAGGATGTATTCCTGGCGCACCTTCGCGCGCTTCGGGTTCACGACCGGGTTGTACGCGGACGGCGCCTTCGGCAGCCCCGCGAGCATCGCCGCTTCCGCGAGCGTGATGTCCTTCAGGTCCTTGCCGAAGTAGACCCGCGCGGCGCTCGCGAAGCCGTACGCGCGCTGGCCGAGATAGATCTGATTCATGTAGACCTCGAGAATCTGATCCTTCGTCAGCGCACGCTCGATCCGGTACGCGAGCAGCATCTCGTAGATCTTGCGCGTGTAGGTCTTCTCGCTCGACAGGAAGAAGTTGCGCGCGACCTGCATCGTGATCGTGCTCGCACCCTGCGACGCGTGGCCGTTCGTCAGCGCGACGAAGCCGGCGCGGACGATGCCGGTAAGGTCGACGCCGCCGTGATCGTAGAAGCGCGCGTCCTCGATCGCGAGGATCGCTTTCTTCAGCGAGTCGGGCACGTCCTTGAAATGGACGACGTCGCGGCGCTCTTCGCCGAATTCACCGATCAGCACGTGATCGGACGTATAGATGCGCAGCGGCACCTTCGGCCGATAGTCGGTGAGCGCGTCGAGCGACGGCATGTTCGGCCACGCAACGACGAGCGCGTAGCCGAGCACGAGGCCGCCGGCCACGACGAGCGCCACGCACATCGTGGCGAATCCGAGCAGGACTTTTTGCCACCAGGGCCGCTTCTTCGGCTCCGGGGCGGGAGGCGGGGACGTAGGAGTCGTGGATTGCATAGGCATACCGGAAAACAGTCCCGCGATTATAGCTGCCCGGTAAGACCGGTCCTGACGCGGGGGCTACCCGCCGCGAAGCCGCGGGTTTGCGTCCTTCCAGCATAGCCCGCGCGCGCCCGTCGCGAGCGGGTGCTGGCCATTAGGCCGACTGTCGGCCACACGCGCCGCTTTGCAGAATCAGGTCTCGAAACGCGGCGTGGGCCGCGACGATTTCGGGAGGCTGGGATGGCGGGACGATGGAGAGCGCGGTTTGCGCAGGGCGGGAACCGGTCGACGGGAATCGACGTCGGTGCGGACGAGGTGAGGATGGTCGTGCTGAGCCGGCGCGGCCGCGGTGCGGAGGTATGCGTCGAAGGGCTCGAGCGGGAGCCGGTCGGGTTGGCGGGCGGGCCGGAAGATGCACGCTGGGCGGCGGTCGCGCGAGCGTTGGCCGCCGCCGTGTCGAGGCTGTCGGCGGCCGGCGTGCGGTGCGACGCGCGTGGCGTGATGGCGTTGCACGATGACGAGATGCGGACCGCGACGCTCGACCTGGCCGGGCGGGACGACATCGAGGACGCCGCGCGGCAGGCGGCCGAACGCGTCTCGGGGCTGGCGCCGGACAGTCTCGCGTTCGACTGGCGGCAGGATGGCGGCGCGGGAGCGGACGTGATCGAGATTGCCGTGGCCCCGCTGGCGCTGCTCGAACGTCGGATCGACGTGGCTGCCCAGGCCGGTGTCGACCTGACGGTGGTCGACGGCGAGTCGGCCGCGGCGCTGCGCGCGTTGCGCTATGCCGCGCAATTCGAACCCGACGCGCAGGCGGGCGCCTACGCGGCGCTCTGGTTCCATGATTCGGGCGTGCACGGCTGGCGCATCGACGGCCCGTTGGCCGTACCGGTGCTGACGCTTTCCGGCGCCGTGCCGGAGGCGTTTTCCGATGCATTGCGCCGGCGCGCGCTCGGGGCCGAGTGTTGCGTACTCGTGGCCGGGGACGAGCGGTGTATCGCCCGCTTCGATACCTCCGTCGCCGAGATCGGTGACGTGCTCGGCACGGTTGCGGTGCCGTTCGACTGTACGGGCTGGGACGGTCAACCGTGCCCGCCCGCCGGCATGCCGGGCGGCCCGGCGTGGGCTGTCGCATTCGGGCTGGCATTGCGCGGGGTGTGGGAATGACGGCCTGTCGTGTGGAGCCGGGCGGCTTCAACCTGCTGCCGTACCGTGAGCGGCTGGCCAAGGCGTTGCGACGTCGACGGGCCGCGCAGTGCGGTACGGCGATTCTGTTCGGTGTGCTCGGCGCTGGCCTGTGGACGGGTGCCGCCACCGGGGCGCGGTGGCGCGTGGATGCCGAGCGCGCGAGTGTGGAGGCGCGGTTGCTGCGGTTGCAGCCGCAGGTGGGGGCTGCGACGCGCGCCGCCACGGCAGCGGC
>NZ_JAAGPG010000134.1:0-18359 GCF_017104665.1 Burkholderia sp. Se-20378
CCGCGCGGACGTCGTTGCGTCGGCGGCGCGCATCGTGGCGGGCGCGCTCACCGCGACGGCCTGAGCGTCCGCGCCTCGCGCAAAGCCGTCGTTTGGCTTATCGTGTCGGACAGCGCGCGCCGGGGTCGGCGCGCGGTCCTTCCGCGCCGTTTTTCCGATTGCCTTCTTCATGCGCCGACTTCCGCCCCTGCACGCGCTGCAGATCTTCTCGACGGTGGCTCGCCACCGCAGCTTCACGCGCGCCGCCGAGCAGCTGTGCATCACGCAGGGCGCGGTCAGCCGGCAGATCCAGACGCTCGAGGCGCACTACGGTTTCCCGTTGTTCAAGCGGCATGCGAAGGGCCTCACGCTGACGGCGGAGGGCGAGCAGTTGCTGCCGGTCGTCAACGAGAGCTTCGCGCGGATCGAAGATATTTCGATGAGGCTCACGCGGCAGCGCACCGACCTCGCGCTGAAGGTGCCGACCTGCGTGATGCGCTGGATGCTGCCGCGCATCATGCGCTTCCAGGGCGAGCATCCCGATCTCCATGTGCAGATCACGACCGCGTGGCAGCACGTCGTCGATTTCTCGACCGAGCCGTTCGATGCTGCGGTCGTGTACGGCACGTCGCCGGGCGCTGGCGTGTTCGCGCTGCCGCTGTTCGACGAGCGGCTGACGCCCGTCTGCGCGCCCGAATTGCGGCAGACGTCGCCGCTCGATACGGTCGGCGATCTCGCGCGTCATACGTTGCTACATCCGACCCGTGACCATCGCGACTGGCGCGCGTGGCTCGATCATGCAGGTGAGCGCAGCGTCGATCCCGCGCGCGGGCCGACGTTCGACACGCTCGATCTCGCGACGAATGCGGCGATGCAGGGCTTCGGCGTCGCGATCGGCGACGTGACGCTCGTCGACGACGACGTCAGCGCGCGCCGGCTCGAACGGCCGTTCGACATCGTGCTCGAAACGGGCGCACGCTACTTCTTCGTCTATCCCGAGAACATCGGCAACCAGCAGAAGATCCGCGCGTTCAGCGACTGGATCGCGCGCCATCGCGATTGACCGGCGAAGCGCGCACGCGCGCCGGACCGGCGCGCGAAATCCGTTGAATACCGCGCCGGGGACGGCTTTACTGGTACGTCACGACGGCGATCATCGGCGCCTGATTGTTGCCGGGACGGTTCGGTAAAACGATTGCGCGCGAGGCCTGAGTAAAGGTCGTGGTCTTGATGGCCTGCTGGCTCGCTGCGTCGACGAACGCGATCTGGCCGGTGGCCGGGCGCGGGCAGTCGGGGCGGACGTGCCCGCGGGCGAGATCGGCGGTATCGAGCGCGAACGAGCAGGGCGGCTCGACGATCATGCCGGAGAAGTGGATGATGCCGGACGCGCCGGCGGCGAAGGATGAGGAAGTGGCCAGAAGCGAGGCAGCCAGGACGAACGAGGCGGCGATAGGGCGATGCTTCATGACAGGCTCCAGAGAGGAAGCGCGTCGCAGCGGGGCCGCTCGGGTGGCAGTCCGTCAACGCTGCGATGCTGTATGCGTAAACGGCAAAACGATCGGACCTCTTGAATGAAAAAATCGAAATAATGGCAATCAGCAAACGATTGCGCATTGCTTAAATCAATCTAGGCCGAATCTGCGCAACCGCAAGTCAGGGAAATGCCGGGTGGCATAAGATCGAAGGACGAACGGTCGTCGTGACCGTTGTGTGGGCAACGGCCTTGCGCCGCCCGGAAAGCAAAACGGCCGCTCGGGATGAGCGGCCGTTTTGCGTTGGAGCCGAAGGTGCGTCGTTCAGTTCGTGCGCTTGCGGATCGCGCCGACGATCACGAGCAGCACGATCGCGCCGATGATCGATGCGATCCAGCCCGCGCCCTGGCCCGGTGCGTACCAGCCGGCGGCGCGGCCGACGTAGCCGGCGACCAGCGAGCCGACGATGCCGAGCACGGTGGTCATCAGGATGCCCATCTTGTCGTCGCCGGGCTTGAGCGCGCGGGCGAGGAGGCCGACGATGAGCCCGACGACCAGGGTTTCGATGAATTGCAGCATGAACGCCTCCCTATTGCGGTTGAGCTGTTGACGAAACGAAGTTGACCCGTGCGGCGCACAAGGGTTCCATGCGTGGCAACGCGGCGCATGGCGTGCCGAGTATCGCACGCCGGCGCGGCGCGCAAATGTCAGGCCGCCGGCGCGCCTGCCACCGGGTCGAGACGACGGTAGCCTTCGGTCGCGTTCAGCAGCGTACGCGTGTAGTCACGTGCCACCTGCCCGGCGCGTACGTCCTCGATCCGCAGCAGCTCGACGATCTCGCCATGCTGCATCACCGCGACGCGCTGGCACAGGAAGCCGATCACCGCGAGGTTGTGGCTGACGAGGATCATCGTCAGGTTGCGTTCGCGATGCAGGCGGCGCAGCAGGTTCAGGATCTCGGCCTGCACCGACACGTCGAGCGCGGACGTCGGCTCGTCGAGCAGCAGCACGCGCGGCTCGACGATCAGCGCGCGCGCGATCGCGACGCGCTGCCGCTGGCCGCCCGACAACTGGTGCGGATAGCGAAACCGGAACGCGGGGCCGAGGCCGACCTCGGACAGTGCGCGGGCGATACGCGCATCGGTGTCGCCCATGCCGTGGATCGACAGCGGCTCGCGCAGCGTCTGGTCGACCGTGAAGCGCGGATGCAGCGACGCGTACGGATCCTGGAACACCATCTGCACCTGACGCCGAAAGGCACGATCGGGCGTGCCGCCCACCGGCCGCCCGTCGATCGACAGGTTGCCGGACGCGAGCGGCACGAGGCCCGTCAGCGCACGCAGCAGCGTCGACTTGCCGGAACCCGATTCGCCGACGAGCCCGAACACCTCGCCGTCGCGCACCGCGAAGCTCGCGTCGCGCACGGCGTCGACGTGACCCGTGCGGGTCGGGAAACGGATCGATGCGTGATCAACGTCGATCATCGTGCGGCCTCCTGTCGATCGGCGGGCGTGCCGGCGTGCGACGCAGGCTCGAGCCACGCCGGATCGCGTCGCAGCACGGGCAGTTCGTCCGGCGGGTTCGCGAGCGGCGGGTTCGCCGCGAGCAGCCCGCGCGTATAGGGATGGGATGCGTCGCGCAGGTCGCGCGCGGCGCAGGTTTCGACCACGCGGCCCGCGTACATCACCGCGACGCGATCGCAGAACGACATCACGAGCGGCAGGTCGTGGCTGATGAACATCAGGCCCGTGTCGTGTCGCGCGATCATCGCGTCGAGCACCGCGAGCACCTGCATCGATACGGCGACGTCGAGTGCGGAGGTCGGCTCGTCGGCGATCAGCAGGCGCGGGCCGGTCGACACCATCATCGCGATCATCACGCGCTGGCCCATGCCGCCCGACAGCTCGTGCGGATACGCATCGGCGACGCGCGCCGGGTCGCGGATCTGCACGGCAGACAGCGCCTCGACGATCCGCTCGCGCAGCGCGCGGCCGCGCAGGCCCGGCTCGTGCAGCCGGAACGCTTCGCCCATCTGCTTCGCGACCGTCATTACCGGGTTCAGCGAGTATTTCGGGTCCTGCAGGATCATGCCCATCTGGCTGCCGCACAGCCGCCGGCGTTCGCCCGGCGACATCGCGAGCAGGTCGTGGCCCGTGAAGCGCATCGTGCGTGCCGACCAGCGCGCGGCGTCGGGCAGCAGGCCGAGCAGCGCGCGGCCCGTCAGCGACTTGCCGGAGCCCGATTCGCCGACGATGCCGAGCCGTTCGCCGGGCGCAAGCGTGAGCGACAGGTCGCGCACCGCATCGGTGACGGTGCCGTCGTGCCCGCGAAAGCCGATCTTCAGGCCGTCGATCTCGCAGAGCGGCGCGGGCGAGGGGGCGGGATTCATCGGCATGTCACGCTCCATGGCGGGGATCGAAGACGTCGCGCAGCCCGTCGCCGAGCAGGTTGAACGCGAGGCTCACGAGCAGGATCGCGCAGCCGGGCAGCGTGGCGACCCACCACGCGTCGAGCAGCACGTTGCGGCCCGACGCGACCATGAAGCCCCACTCGGGGCTCGGCGGTTGCGCGCCGAGGCCGAGGAAGCCGAGGCCCGCGACGGTCAGGATGATGCCGGCCATGTCGAGCGTTGCGCGCACGATCACCGACGACATGCACAGCGGCATGATGTAGCGCAGCAGGATGCGCGGGCCCGACGCGCCCTGCAGGCGCGCGGCGTGGATGAAGTCGGCCTGCGCGATGCGGATCGTCTCCGCGCGCGCGAGCCGCGCATACGCGGGCCACGCGGTGATCGAGATCGCGACGACCGCGTTGATCACGCCGGGCCCGAGCGCGGCGGCGAACGCGAGTGCGAGCACGATCTTCGGGAACGCGAGCGCGATGTCGGTGATGCGCATCAGCACGCTGTCGACGAACCCGCCGCAATAGCCGGCCGTCGTGCCGATCAGCAGGCCGATCGGCACGACGATCACGACGACGAGGATGGCGATGCCCAGCGTGAGGCGCGAACCGGCGATCAGCCGCGAAAGGATGTCGCGGCCGAGCTGGTCGGTGCCGAGCCAGTGCGACGGCGAGCCGGGCGGCAGCAGCCGGTCGGACAGCACCTGGCGCAGCGGATCGTGCGGCATGATCAGCGGGCCGACGATCGCGACCACGATCAGTGCGACGAGGATCGCGAGCCCGAACAGGTTGAGCGGGTTGGTGGCGAACCGGCGCCAGCGTCGGTACGCGAGGCCGAGTGCGGCCTGCGAGCGCGACGCGGGCGCGTCGGAGAGAAGCCACGCACGCAGCGTGAGGCGCTCGGCGTTCATGGATGGACGACCTTCGGCATGGGCGATGAAAGAAGCAGGGTGGAAGCGGTCATGTCGGGCCGGCCCTCAGCGCGCACGCGGATCGAACACGCGATACAGCGCGTCGGTCAGCAGGTTGACGGTGATGAACATCGCGCCGATCACGAGCGTCGCGCCGAGCACCGCGTTCATGTCGGCGTTCAGCAGCGCGCCGGTCAGGTACGAGCCGAGCCCCGGCCACGCGAACACGATCTCGGTCAGCACCGAGCCTTCGAGCAGGTTGCTGTACGTGAGCGCGATCACGGTGAGCAGCGGCACCATGATGTTGCCGAACGCGTGCCGCCAGATCACGCGTCGTTCCGACAGGCCCTTCGCGCGCGCGGTGACGATGTATTCCTGGCTCAGCTGGTCGAGCATGAACGAGCGCGTCATGCGGCTCAGGTACGCGACGGAGTAGTAGCCGAGGATCGCGGCCGGCAGTGCGATGTGCGACACCGCGTTGCGGAACACGTCCCACTCGCCCGCGAGCGCCGCGTCGATCAGCAGGCTGCCGGTGCGCGTGTCGACCATCCCGTCGTACACGGGATCGAGCCGGCCGGGCCCGCCGACCCAGTGCAGCCGCGCGTAGAACAGCAGCAGCCCCATCAGCCCGAGCCAGAACACCGGCACCGAATTGCCGATCAGGCCGACGAAGCGCGCGATGTGGTCGATCGGCCGGTTGTGCTTCACGGCGGCTGCGACGCCGAGCGGTACGCCGATCGCGATGCCGATCAGCGTCGCGATCGTCGCCAGTTCGAGCGTGGCCGGGAACACGCGCTTGATGTCGTCGAGCACGGGGTTCGCGGTCAGCAGCGACATGCCGAGATTGCCGTGCAGCACGTCGCGCGCATAGATCAGGAATTGCGTGACGAGCGGCTTGTCGAGGCCGAGCGCGATGCGTTCGGCCGCGTACGCCTCGGCCGATGCGCGATCGCCGAGGATCGCGAGCACGGGATCGATCGGCACCTTGCGGCCGATCACGAACGTCAGCGCGAGCAGCCCCGCGAACGTGACGGCGAGCGTGAGCGCCCAGCGCAGCACGCGCAGGGCCCAGCGCACGGCCGGGCGTCGCGCGGGCAGTGTGCGCAGTGCTTCGAGGGAGGAGGCGGGAGTCGACATGCGGCGAATCTTATTGCTTCTTCAGGTTGCGGTACGACACGAGATCGTTGATCGGCCCGACTTCGAGCCCGCTCACGCCGGGCCGCGTCGCGACCTGTGCGACTTTCTCGAACATGATCACGAACGGCGAGCGCGCAAGCATTTCCTTCTGCATCGCCTGGTACCGTTGCGCGCGTTTCGCGGCGGTCGGCTCGGCGAGCGCGGTGTCGGTTTCCTTCGTCAGTTGCGGGATGTCCCAGCTGTTGCGCCAGGCCAGCATTTTATAGCTCGACTTGTCGGAATTGTCCGGATTCCACGCAAAACCCTGCGCGTTGCTGTGCGGATCGATGTAGTCGGCCGACCATTCGCCGATGTAGATGTCGTGCTGGCGCGCGCGGTATTTCGCGAGCGTCTGCTTGTTGTCGCCGGGGATCAGCTGCACCTTGATGCCGGCCTGCGCGAAGTTCGCCTGCACGGCCTGCGCGATTTCGGTGTACGGATAGTCGTTGCGCACGTCCATCGTCACCGAAAAGCCGTTCGGCACGCCGGCTTTCGCGAGCAGTGCCTTCGCCTTCGCGACGTCCAGCTTGTACGGGTTCGCGTTCAGCGTGCCGAGGAAGCCTTCGGGCAGGAAGGTCTGGTGCACCTTGTAGGTCGTCTTCACCACGTTGCCCTGGATGCCCGCATAGTCGACCAGCCACTTCAGCGCTTCCTGCACGTCGGGTTTCGCGAGCGTCGGGTTCTTCGTGTTCAGGCCGAGATACAGCAGCGTCGCCTGCGGCGAGGCCGACACCTTCGCCTTGCCGGATTTCACGACCGACGCCAGATCGTCGGGGCTCAGGTCGCGCGCCGCATCGACGTCGCCGTTTTCCAGCAGCAGGCGCTGGCTCGCGGCTTCGGGCACGTGGCGCAGCACGATGCGCTTCATCGCGAGCGGCAGCCGGTAGCCGTCGAAACGTTGCAGCACGAGGCTGTCGCCGGCCGTCCATTTCACGAGCTTGTAGCCGCCGGAGCCGGCCTCGTTGGTCTTCAGCCATGCGTTGCCGAAGTCGTTGCCCTGCTGGTGCGACAGCAGCAGCTTCTTGTCGACCACCGATGCAGGCCACGAGCCGAGCACGTTCAGCACGAAGGTCGGCGCGTACTTCTGGTCGGTCGTGACCGATACCGTCAGGTCGTCGAGCTTCTTCACGTTGGCGACGACGTTCGCCTTCGTGAGCCCGATGCCGGTCAGCACGGCGGCCGGGCCCTTGTCGAGCAGCACCGCGCGCTGGATCGACCACGCGACGTCGTCGGCCGTCAGCGGGTTGCCCGAGTGGAACTTGAGGCCGGGGCGCAGCTTGAACGTGTAGGTCAGCCCGTCGGTGCTCACCGTCCACGACTGCGCGACGTCGCCGTTGAATTTCGACGGATCGCGCAGGTCGACTCGCACGAGCCGGTCGTACGTATTCGCGACGTATTCCTCCGGCACCAGCTCGTAGATCTCGCCCGGGTCGAGCGTCGTGAATTCGTCGAGCAGCGTGGCCATCACGAACATGTCCTTCGGCGTTTCCGCGCGCGCGGCGGAAAGCGGAACGGCGGCGAGAACGGACGCGGCGGCCAGCGCCGCGACGAGCCGGGATGTCAGCAATTTCATGTGCGCTCCATGTGTCGTTGAAGTCGTTGAAGGCGTCGAACGTGAACGGTGAAGGGACTGCATTTGGCCATCACATCAGGTGCCACGGGCCGCTGTCGGCATTGTCGATCTGCGGCAGCGCGCGCGAGCCCGGCAATTCGTAGTGCCACCACTCGCTGTCGATGTGTGCGAAGCCGGCCGCGTGCATCACGCCGAGCAACAGCAGGCGATTGCGCTGCACGGCTTCGGGCAGCCCCGCGTGGAAGTGGCCGGAGGCTGCGACCATCTCGTCGAAGCCGGTGCCCATGTCGAGCGGCTCGCCGTCCGCGCCGACGAGCGTCAGGTCGAGCGCGGTGCCGCGGCTGTGATTCGAGCCGCGGCCGAGATCGGCGATGAAGTTTGGATCGGGCAGGAAATCCCACAGCACCTGCTGCGCCTGCGGCGGCCGGTACGCGTCGTAGATGCGCAGCGTGAAGCCGGCCTGCGCCGCGACGTTCACCGCGCGGCGCAGTGCGGCTTCGGCCGGTTCCAGCAGCAGGCAGTGCGCGTGGCGGTAGATCGGCTTGCCGGTCAGGTTGCGATCGGTCGCGTAGACGAGATCGATGTCGACGCGATGCGTGGTGGGCGTGATTTCAACGAGGCGGTGAGCGTTCATCGGCGGTTCGGAGGGCACTCGCATTCAGGATTCGAATTGATCGAACGTGTGCTGCAGTTCGCGGTTGCGCGCGACGCGCCGGTCGATCGCGGGGCCGAGGCGGTCGACCACGGCCGTGATCAGCAGATTGAACAGGCAGGTGAGCGGCGCGAGCGAATCCCAGAACTGGCCGACGTCGGTTTTCACCTGCAGCAGGTCGGCCGGCCAGTCGCGCGCCCACGGGCACGACAGATCGGTGACCAGCGCGAACGGCTGCCCGCGCTCGGCCGCCGCCTGGCAATAGCGGCGTGCGCTGCGCGAATAGGCGCGCGTATCGGTGACGATGCAGTACGGCCGCTCGAATTCCGAGTTCAGCGAATCGACGTACGAGCCCGACTGGCCGTCCGAATAGAACACGCGCGGCCGCAGGTATTCGAGGTAGCTGCTGAACGCGTTGCTGATCCCGCGCGTCGACTGGATGCCGAGGATGAACACGGCGTCCGCCTGCGCGATCCGGTCGGCCACCTGCGCGAACACCGGGCCTTCGGCGAGCCGGTACACGTGGCGGATCGCATCGAGCTCGCGCTCGAGCGACGACGCGAGCGGGCCCTCGCTGCCGTTGCCGTCCGGTTCGGCCGGTTGTGTGCCGGCGACGCGACGGTATTCGTCGAGCCGGTCGGTGATCATCCACGGGCGGTCGCCGCCGCCGCGCAGCTCGCGCTTCAGGTCGTCGAGGTTGCGGTAGCCGACGCTGCGCAGGAAGCGCCCGACCGAGATGCCGCTGGTGCCGGCCTGCTGCGCGATCTGGTCGGCCGTCTCGAGTCCGAGCCGGTCGAGGTTCGCGAGCATGTAGCTCGCGATGCGCTTGGCGGTCGGCGTCAGCTCGGCATAGCGGGATTCGACGGTATGAGCGAACGCGCAGGTCATCGGCTGTTAGATCGTTGTCGTCTGATGATTGAATGTCATCCATCTAACAAAGCCAAAATCATTCGCGCCAGCGGATAAAAACTATGGTGTGAGGATAGGTGATAGGGTCGAAAGCGGGCTCGGCGGCGGGGAGGGGGCGTGAGCAGGGCAGCAAATTATTCCTGGCAGAGATATTTGACCCGCTGACGTTCGACATATCGGCAAATGTCTGCTGGCGCTCCACTCGATCAGTTATCCAAATCGAATGGGTGACATGACGACCGTGCACGGTTGCATTTCCCCGTCACTTGACTCGACCGATTCATCTGCGTCCTGCACCCCACAGCGCCTCAATAATTACAAAATTAAAGCGAATCAGATTAACTCATTAATTCAGGTTAATAATTCATTTAAGTTTTAATGAAAACTGGATTTAACTTGCGTCACGGGATGTTCGATTTTCGATAATCCGAAAAACGGCATGTGTTCCGTAATGGAAATTCACTCAATCGCAGGCATGAAGAGGAAACCATGACGAATCTTTCTCGACGCAAGATGCTGGCGGGAACGGCTGGCGCCATTGCCGCCGCGGGTATCGCGGTATCGGCCAAGGCTGCCTCGTTCGGCAATCCGGACCGCCCGCCGGAGGGCGCGGTGAATGCGCGCAACCGCCAGAGCCTGACCGACCCGGGGCCTAAAAACCCGGTAATCGCAAATCAATTCCCGTCCTTTCAGGATCCGCCGGCCACCGATATCAACGGCATGCCGTTATTCTGGGCCTCGTTCAATAATGCGCATAAACGCATTCAAAATGGCGGATGGGCGCGTGAGGTCACGCAGGACGATTTTGCGATTTCCGAAACCATTTCCGGCGTCAACATGCGCCTCACGCGTGGCGGCATTCGCGAGATGCACTGGCACCAGCAGGCCGAGTGGGCCATCATGCTCGACGGCCGCTGCCGGATCACGGTGCTGGATGAACTGGGCCGGCCCTCGGTGCAGGACGTGAAAACCGGCGATCTCTGGTATTTCCCGCCCGGCCTGCCGCATTCGCTGCAGGGCCTCGGCACCGACGGCGCCGAATTCCTGCTCGCGTTCGATAACGGCCGCGCGTCCGAATTCAACACGCTGCTGCTGACCGACTGGATCGCGCACACGCCACCCGACGTGCTCGCGCTCAACTTCGGCGTGTCGGCCGACGCGTTCAAGAACATCCCGCTCGACAACCTGTGGATCTTCCAGGGCGACGAACCGGGCCCGCTCGCGGAAGCGCAGCGCGCGTCGGCGTCGTCGGCCGGGGCGCCGCCGCATCCGTTCATCTTCTCGCTCGGCGACATGAAGCCGGTCAGGAAGACCCGCGGCGGCGAAGTGCGCATCGCGGACAGCACGAACTTCAACGTGTCGACCACCGTCGCGGCGGCGCTCGTCACCGTGCATCCGGGCGGCATGCGCGAGCTGCACTGGCACCCGAACGCGGACGAATGGCAGTACTACCTGCAGGGCGACGCACGGATGACCGTGTTCGACACGGGGCCGAAAGCGCAGACGGCCGACTTCCGCGCGGGCGACGTCGGCTACGTGAAGAAGAGTCTCGGGCATTACGTGCAGAACACCGGCAGCACCGACCTGGTGTTCCTCGAGATCTTCAAGACCGACCGCTATGCGGAAGTGTCGCTGTCCGACTGGCTCGCGCATACGCCGCCGCAGCTCGTCGAAGCGCACCTGAACGTCGCGCCGGACGTGATCGCGCAGTTTCCGCGCAACCGTCCCGACGTCGTGCCGCTGTAACGCCGCCGCCGTGGCCGGCAGGCGGCATGCCGGCCACGGCGCCCGACCTTCAGGAAGCCTTCCTCATTCGAACGGAACCTCACCATGATTCCCGTCACGAGCAAACCTGCCGGCGGCTTCGCGCTGCCGGGCCTGTCCACCGCGCATACCGACGGCGCCGCGCGCGCCGCACTGGAAGGGCGCCGCATCGGCGTCGCCGCGCTGCTGCCGTTCGTCGGTCCGGCCGTGATCGCGTCGATCGGCTACATGGACCCCGGCAACTTCGCGACCAACATCCAGGCCGGCGCCGCGTACGGCTACCGGCTGCTGTGGGTCGTGCTGGCCGCGAACGCGATCGCGATGCTGTTCCAGGCGATGTCGGCGAAGCTCGGCATCGTGACCGGCCGCAACCTCGCGGAGCTGTGCCGCGACCGCTTTCCCGCGCCGGTCGTATGGGGCATGTGGGTCGCGTCCGAGATCGCCGCGATGGCGACCGACCTCGCCGAATTCCTCGGCGGCGCGCTCGCATTCGGGCTGTTGTGCCACCTGTCGCTGTTCACGGGGATGATCGCGACGGCGCTCGCGACCTGCGCGATCCTCGCGCTCGAAAAACGCGGGTTCCGGCCGCTGGAGGCCGCGATCGCCGCGCTGGTCGGCGTGATCGGCGCGTGCTATCTCGGCGAACTGCTGATCGCGCCGCAGGACTGGCCCGCGGCCGCGTTCCACCTGGTCGTCCCGCAGATTCCGGATCATGCGGCACTGACGATCGCGGTCGGGATCATCGGCGCGACGATCATGCCGCACACGCTGTATCTGCATTCGGGGCTCACGCAGGATCGCACCGCGCCGCGCGACGATGCGGAGCGGCGGCGGCTCGTGCGCTTCTCGAACCGCGAGGTCGTCGTCGCGCTCGGGCTGGCCGGGTTCGTGAATCTCGCGATGGTGATGATGGCGTCGTCGGCGTTTCATGCGCGTGCGCCGGGCCTGACCGACATCGGCGACGCGTATCACACGCTGGTCCCGGTGCTCGGGCCGGCGGCCGGCGCGCTGTTTCTCGTCGCGCTGCTGACGTCGGGCGTGTCGAGTTCGGCGGTCGGCACGATGGCCGGGCAGGTCGTGATGCAGGGCTTCATCCACCGCCGCATGCCGGTCTGGGTGCGGCGCGCGGTGACGATCGTGCCTGCGTTCGCGGTGGTCGCGTTCGGCTGCGACGTCACGCGTGCGATGGTCGCGAGCCAGGTCGTGCTGAGTTTCGTGCTGCCGCTGCCGATGATTGCGCTGCTGATGCTGTCGGCGCGCGCGGACGTGATGGGCGCCTACGCGATGCGGCTGCCGCTGCGGATCGTCGCCGGGGCGGCGACGGTCGTGATCGTCGGGTTGAATGCGTACCTGGTGTGGGCGGCCTTCAATTGAACGGCAGCGGGCCGGCGCCTACTGTTGCATGTCCGGCGCCTCGCGGAGCCGCCAGATCACGTTGCATTGCTGGCCGCCGAGGCTCGTCGAGCGCAGCGTGATCACGGTGCCGGCCACGATCTGATACGAGAAATGCGCCATCAGTTCGGTGCCCTTGCGCTGGGGCTGCCCGTCGACCAGCACTTCGCACAGCAGCGGCGACGGCGAGCCGGACGGATGGGTGACGTAGACGTTCAGCCGCGCGATGTCGCGAGTAGCAGTGAACACGACTTCGTGGTTCCCGCTGCCGATCAGCATCGTGCCGCCGGGTTCGTCGATCGCCTGCAGGTACGCGCCCGCGCTGCCCTCGATCGCGGCGGCCGCGACGGTCAGCCCGGCCGAGCGCACGTAGTCGGTCGCCGCGATGCGCGCGGCAACCGCGTCGGATTGCGCCGGCGTGCCGTCCGACAGCGCGAACGGCACGCCGTCGCGCAGCGCGGCGTCGGTGTGGTTCGCGTAGTAGCGCCACCGGTCGAGGAAACGGATATCGCCGGTCATGTGCAGCGCGCGGATCGGCTCGCCGTGATAGCGAAGCGTCGTCGTGCCGCTGCCTGCATCGAATGCTTCGTGAATGCCGTACTTGCTGACGAAGTTCTGGACCGGATCGAGCAGTGCCGTTTCGCCCTGTGCGCTCCACAGGTGCAGGAACGTCGTATCGATCCCGAAGCATTCCTGGAAATCGGTGCCGATGCGGGCGATGCAGTCGCGCAGGTGGCTGGCGTAGCGTGCCCACGCGTCGGCGGTCCCGGCAACGAGCCCGGCCTGCAATGCGCCGCCGTGGCGCGCGGAGACTTCGTCGACGACGAGACGCCAGTGATGGTCGCGCCGTTCGCCGATCAGCGGCGTGACGACGAACGTGCAGAACAGCGGGTCGGGGCACGCGTGGATCCGGTCGTCGCCGATCTGCGAGAACAGGTCGAACCCCGGGGCGCAGAACCAGATGTCGGCGTCGTACAGCGCGAGCTTGCGGATCTGCGGGTTGCGGGCGCAATACTCGGCCGCCTCGATGAAGCGGCCGACCGGCAGTGCATACGCGCTCGACGCTTCGATCACGTCGACCGACTGGCTCGCGAGGATCTGCCGCTTGCGTTCGGAGAGGCCGTAGCCGATCACCGCGATCCGGCCGTCGTAGCCGGTGTGCCGCAGCGACAGCAGGAACGGCACGAGCATTTCGTACCAGGCGCGGTTGTTGTCGTTGATCGCCACGCAGACTGCGTGCTCGCTCGAATGCATGTTCTTTCCCCGTTACGTGTGCCCGGCTCAGTAGCCGACGTGGCGCTCGCAGACGATCGCGCCGCAGCCGCGGCTGTCGTGATACGTAATATGAAACTGCTTGTTGTCCCACAGCCATTGGAACACGGCCTGGTACACGCCGGCCGTGGTCATGTCGTGCAGCACGATCTTCTTGCGTGCCAGCGGGCCGAAGCGGTTCAGTTCGGCGAGCGTCTGCTCGTACGTATGCGTGGTGTCGATGAACAGCAGGTCGGATGCCAGCGGCTCCATCGTCAGATCGTCGGCGATCCTGAATTCGAAGTCGACCGACAGGTCTTGCGCGGCCTGCTCCAGTTCGCGCCGGATGTGGAAGTACTCGTCGGAGATGTCGACCGACACGAGGCGCTTCGGTTGCGCGAGCATGAAGGCCGTCGTGGTCAGCCCGGTAAACACGCCGAGCTCGAGGATGGTGTCGCACCCGATTGCCGTTTCCGTATAGAAGTCGAAGCGGGAGGGGCTGTCGCCGAGCCAGCCGATCGGTTCGATCTTGTACTGCAGGAATTCCATTCTCAGTTGTTGTAGCGTGCGCATCCTGTTTTCCTTCGCGAAGCGAATTCGGTGGTGGGTGCCATCGCCGGGACCAGCCGGCCGCCACGGCGTCAGCCATTGTAGATCGCGGCTGCCGCGCGGCCTAGCGGCGGCGCGGCGGGTCGCGGCGATTACCCGCGCGTCGACATGGCCGGCCGCGCGGGTCGTTCCGATTACTTCGCGAGCGTGCGGTACGACACGAGGTCGTTGATCGGCCCGATTTCCGGCCCGGTCACGCCGGGGCGCGTCGCGACCTGCACGACCTTCTCGAACATGATGATGAACGGCGAGTTCGCGAGCACGGCCTTCTGCAGCGCTTCGTAGCGCTGCGCGCGCTTTGCGGGCGACGGCTCGACGAGCGCGGCCTCGGTGTCCTTCGTCAGTTGCGGGATGTCCCAGCTGTTGCGCCACGCGAGCATCTTCGTCGGCGACTGGTCGGAGTTGTCCGGATTCCACGCGAAGCCGCGCGCATTGCTGTTCGGGTCCATGTAGTCGGGCGACCATTCGCCGATGAAGATGTCGTGCTGGCGCGCGCGGTACTTGCCGATCGCCTGCTTCGCATCACCCGGAATCAGCTTCACGCGGATGCCGCCCTGCGCGAAGTTCGCCTGCAGCGCCTGCGCGATCTCGAGGTACGGATAGTCGTTCGGCATGTCCATCGTCACGTCGAAGCCGTTCGGCAAGCCGGCCTTCGCGAGCAGCGCCTTCGCCTTCGCGACGTCCTGCTTGTACGGCCGCGCGTTCGACGTGCCGAGGAAGCCTTCGGGCAGGAAGGTCTGATGCACCTTGTAGGTCGTGCTGACGATGTTGCGCTGGATGCCGTCGTAGTCGACGAGCCATTTCATCGCCTGCTGCACCTCGGGTTTCGCGAGGTTCGGGTTCTTCGTGTTCAGGCTCAGGTACAGCAGCGCGGACACCGGCCACGACGCGACCTTGATCTTGCCGGCCTTCGTCAGCGCGGCGAGGCTGTCGGGGCTCAGGTTGCGCGCGGCGTCGGCGTCGCCGTTCTCCAGCAGCAGCCGTTGCGCGGACGCTTCGGGCACGTGGCGCAGCACGACGCGCTTCATCGGGTACGGCGTGCGGTATTTCTCGAAGCGCTGCAGCACGATGGTCTCGTTGGGCGTCCACTTGACGAGCTGGTACGGGCCCGAGCCTGCGTCGTTGGTCCGCAGCCAGCCGCTGCCGAAATCGTTGCCCTGCTGGTGCGACAGCAGCAGCTTCTTGTCGAAGACCGATGCCGGGCACGCGCTCAGCACGTTGAGCACGAAGCTCGGTGCGTACTTGCGGTCGGTTTCGAGCACGAAGGTCTGCGGATCGACCACGCGCACCTTCTGCATCACGTTCGCCTTCGTGAGGCCGAGATCGGCGAGCACGCCGGCCGGCCCCTTGTCGAGCAGGATGGTGCGCTGCAGCGACCACGCGACGTCGTCGGCGGTCAGCGGGTTGCCGGAATGGAACGTGAGGCCGGGGCGCAGCTTGAACGTGTAGGTCACGCCGTCGGCGCCGACCGTCCACGATTGCGCGATCTGCCCGTCGAAGCGCGTCGGGTCCTTCAGGTCGACGCGCACCAGACGTTCGTAGGTGTTCGCCACATACTCGGACGGCACCAGCTCGTAAATCCCGCTCGGGTCGAGGGTCGTGAATTCGCCGAGCTGCGTGGCGACGACGAAGATGCCGGACGGCGTGGCTGCCTGCGCCGGCAATGCCGGAACAAGCGCGACGAGCGCGGCGCTGACGAACAGGCGGGACAGCAGGTGCTTCATGCGGGCTCCGTGGAAAGGGAATCGTGGGTGCGATTCTCTCATCGACGGCCGCCCGGATGAAAATATTCGGGCTGCGCGCCAGCGGGTCGGCGCGCAGGAGCGAGCCGGGCGGGCGCCCGGCATCGGCAGGTTCGGATCAGATCGCGCAGCGCGCGATCGCGAAGCGCATCGCTTCCTCGGCCGGCTCGTTGCCCGAGCCGCGCACGACCTTGATGACCGAGCCGTTGCCCGATGGCGTCAGCGTGACGAAGTACGAGTTCGAGCCGACGGCGATGTCGGTCACGCCGTTGTGCTGCGATTGCTCGGTGCCCGACAGGCGGCTGTCGAGGCAGTTGGCGATCGCGTAGGCCGGACGTTGCGACGACACGTAGATCATCGGCGCTGCGCCGGACGAAGCGGCCGAGTCGGACGAGGGAGCGGAACCGCAGGCGGCGAGCAGGGCGGCGGGAAGGAGCAGCAGGAATCGTTTCATGGTCGGTCGTCGTGTGTCTCGTATCGAGGCTGGGGCGCGGGGTAGGCGAAACGCGAAGCTTCGCGACGAAACCGCCCGGAATCGGGCCGTTTTTGACGGACGACGATGCGACAGGCGGCTGACGACGGAGTATACCCGCAGCATTTGAAGCCGTTGACGCGTTGAAACGATTCGATACACAACAAGCACCCGCTGCCGCGAGGCGGCAGCGGGCGTTTCAGGTGATGGCGAATGGCACTTGCCGGTGTTGTCGCTCTTATTGGCCGATCTGGTGGCTGACCGCATTTTCCTGCTGGTTCAGCACGTGCTTTTCGCTCTTGGTGATGTGGCTGTGATCCTGCCCAGCCATGTCCCGCTCTTCCTGGCGGATCTTGCGGTCGTCACGGTGCAGGCGCGCGGCCTGTGCGTGCGACATCTCGCCTTCCTTCACTTCGTGATGGATCCGGCGATTCTGGTTTGCGAGGCGCTGGTTGACCTCTTCGCGGCGCGGATGCGCCTGTTGCCACGGCGTGTCGGCGAACGCGGTACCGGTCAGCACCGACATCAGGGTGGCGGCAATCGCGAAATGGCGGGTAAGGGCTCGCATGGTGTTTTCTCCTGTCGTTGCGCGTCCGGATCGTGGGCGCTTGTCCAAAAAACGCGGAAGGGGCACCTGCTGTTGACGTTTCCGCCTGTATCGATTGCAAGTCTTTATTACGTGGGCGCGTGGCGGTGCGGGCCCCGGCGTGCGCGGCACGGGGCCCGATCGTCGCGCATGCGGATCAATGCGCGCCGGCCGCCGCCGCATCGGCATCGCCGCCGCCCGAACGCGACGGCTTCGTGATCCAGATCAGCGGAATGATCGCGATGAAGATGATCGCCGACACGTAGAAGATGTCGTTCAGCCCCATCACGGCCGCCTGCGAATCGACCGATGCGTTGAAGAACGCGAGCGCCGAATCGGGGCCCAGGTGCAGCAGCGAACGCGTCGCGTCGACGTGCTGCGCGAAGGTCGGGTTGGTGACGCTCGCCTGTTCGGTGAGCCGCGCGTGATGCAGGATCGTGCGGTCGTTCCACGCGTTGCTGATCAGCGACGTGCCCACCGCGCCGCAGAACGTGCGGCCGAAATTCGACAGGCCGGCCGCGGCGGGGATCTTTTCCGGCGGCAGCCCGGACAGGATGATCGACGTCAGCGGCACGAAGAACATCGCCATCGGGATACCCTGCAGCAGCGTCGGCAAAATGAGATCCCAGCGCGACACGTCGGTGTAGAAGGTCGTGCGCATCATGAACACGACCGCGAAGCCGACGAACGCGAGCGTCGCGATGTAGCGCGGATCGGTGCGCGGCAGCAGGCGCCCCATGACCGGTGTGAGCAGGATCGCGAACACGCCGAGCGGCGCGGTGGCGAGCCCGGAATCGACCGCGCGGTAGCCGAGATAGCCCTGCATCCACTGCGGCAGCAGCACCAGCGTGCCGAAGAACATCCCGTACGCGACCGAGATCGCGATCGTGCCGCCCGCGAAATTGCGCTGCGTGAACAGGCGCAGGTCGACGATCGGATTCGCCTCGTGCAGCTCCCACACGAGGAAGAACGCGAAGCCGATCAGCGCGACGACGCCGAGCGCGACCACGACGGGCGAGTTGAACCAGTCGAGATCCTTGCCCTTGTCGAGCATGATCTGCAGCGAGGCGACCCACAGCACGAGCAGCAGCAGGCCGACCGTATCGATCGGCATGCGTTTCGTGGCCGATTCGCGGTCGCGGAACACGATCCACGTGACGGCGGCCGCGAAGAAGCCGACCGGGATGTTGATGTAGAAGATCCACGACCAGTTGTAGTCGTACGTGATCCAGCCGCCGAGCGACGGCCCCGCGATCGGGCCGACGAGCGCCGTCATCGACCACAGCGCCAGCGCGCTCGACGATTTCTGCCTCGGCCACGCGCCGAGCAGCAGCGCCTGCGACAGCGGCGCGAGCGGCCCGGCGACTGCGCCCTGCAGGATCCGCGCGGCGAGCAGCGTCGGCAGGTTCGGCGCGATCCCGCACAGCCACGACGCGAACACGAACAGCAGGATCGACGTGACGAACAGGCG
>NZ_JAAGPG010000135.1:0-18299 GCF_017104665.1 Burkholderia sp. Se-20378
TCACGGACGTCGGCCTCGTCGTGTTGCCGGTGGCCGATGCGGGCGACGTGCGCGTCGAGCCGCTGCTGCGCGACCGGATGGTCGCCGCACTGCCCGACGGTCACCGGCTCGCCCGCCGCCAGCGCATCGCGCTCGCCGAACTGGCGGACGAACCGTGGGTCATGTTCGCCGCGCACCACGGGCCCGGCATGCATGCGCTGATCGCGACGGCCTGCGCACAGGCCGGCTTCGCGCCGCGCGTCGTCCAGCAGCCGCGCCAGATGCAGACGACGGCCGGGCTCGTCGCGGGCGGCATCGGCGTCGCGCTGATGCCGCGCCTGTTCGTGCCGATGCAGCCGCAAGGCATTACGTTCTGCGAACTGAAGGATGCGGGCAGCCCGCTCGCGTACGAGCTGGCGATCGCGTACCGGACGCCCTCGCCGCTCATCGATGCGCTGCGCGAGACCGCACGAAGCGCGGTGCGCGAACTGGGGCTGGTGCTGGCGACGTGACCGCGCGGGTCACGCGCGCCGTGCTCAGCCGCCGACGATGTTGAACGCGACGTCGACCACGGCCTTCCGGAACGCGTCCTGCTGCGTGGGCAGCGACGTGTACTCCAGCATCATGTGGCTGTACGACACCGTCGTGCCGATCGCACTCGCAAACATGAAGAACAGCACGGTCGGATCGACCGGACGGATCACGCCGGCCTCGACGCCGTCCGACAACAGCGGAACCAGCACGTCGTAATACGGGCGCACGATCCGCTCCTGCAGCCGGTCGAGCCGCCCGCCCACTTCGGTCGCCGCCGTCGAGAAGAACATGCCCATGTCGGGCTCGTCGAACTCGTGCTCGACACACCGCTCGATCGCGCGCAGCACGCGGTCGCGAGGCGACAGCGGCGACGTGCGCAACGCGCGCAGCGCGTCGAACATCGGCTCGGCCAGCTCGGCGATCTGCTCGACGACCGCCAGCCACAACGTTTCCTTCGTACCGAAATGGTGCGCGATCAGCGCCGCATCGACCCCCAGCTCGCGCGCGACTTCGCGCACGCTCGTTGCATCGTAGCCACGCTTCGCGAACGTGCGACGCGCGGCCCGCAATATCACGTCCGGCCCCACGGACGCCCCGGCCAGCGGCCGCCCTCGCATACGCCGCTTGGCCGGCGCGCGCTCAGTGACTTCAGCCACGTCTTCCTGCTCTCCTTGAATGATTCGAATATCCCTGTTCCAGCCCCGTTTTAGCGGCGCCGAAAACCGGGTGACCTGCCCCGCTCCGTTGACACGCGAAGCCGGGAAGCGCTAGGATCATACCTTATTCATCACTTGATGATTTATCCATGACAACCCCTACACGCATCGTTATCGTCGGCGGCGGCATCGCCGGACTGCAGCTCGCCACCCGCCTGGGCGAGCGGCTCGGCCGGTCCGGGCGCGCGCGGGTCACCATCGTCGACCGCAGCCCGACCCACATCTGGAAGCCGATGCTGCACACGATCGCAGCCGGCACGCGCGACGTGCAGCAGCAGCAGGTGATCTTCCTCGCCCATGCCCGTGACCACGGCTACTCGTACCAGCCCGGCGAGCTGACGGGGCTCGATCGCGCACGCCGTCGCGTGCAGCTCGGCGAGATCCGCTCGCAGGACGGCGAACTGGTGCTCGAGGCACGCGAACTCGAATACGACGTGCTGATCCTCGCGCTTGGTAGCCAGGCCAACGATTTCGGCGTGCCGGGCGTGCGCGAGCACTGCTATTTCATCGACAGCCAGAAGCAGGCCGAGACCTTCAACGAAGCGTTGCGGGTGCGCGTCTTTCGCAGCATCGCGCGCGACGAGCCGTTCCGCGTCGCGATCGTCGGCGCGGGCGCGACCGGCGTGGAACTCGCGGCGGAACTGAGCCGCTTGCTGGAAGTGGCCCAGGCATATGGCGACGCGACCGTGCGCGAACGGCTGCAGCTCACGCTGCTCGAAAGCGGCCCACGCATCCTCGCCGCGTTTCCGCCGCGGATTTCCGCGTCCGCGCAGCGGCGGCTCGAACAGATCGGCTTTCACGTGCTGACGTCGACGCGCGTCACGTCCGCCGATGCAAACGGCTTCCACTATGGCGACGGCTCGTTCGCCGAGGCGGACTTGATGGTCTGGGCGGCCGGCGTGAAGGCGCCCGATTTCATGCAGGCACTCGACGGGCTCGACACGAATCGCGCGAACCAGATCGTCGTCGGGCCGACGCTGCAGGCAACGGGCGACGAGCACGTGTTCGCGATCGGCGATTGCGCGAGCCTGTTGCCCGACGGCCACGAGCGGTCGCTGCCGCCCACCGCGCAAGTCGCGACGCAGCAGGCCGAGCATCTCGCGAAGCACCTGCCCGCGTGGCTCGACGGCAAGCCGATTCCGCCATTCGCGTTCCATGATTTCGGCGCGCTCGTGTCGATCAGCGACTACGACGCGTTCGGCACGCTCGGGCAGTTCGGGTTCTTTCGCGGCGGCTTCATCCAGGGGCGTTTCGCGCAGTTCAGCCACCTGATGCTCTACCGGCGGCACCAGCAGGCGCTGCACGGCTTCTCCAAGGCGACCCTGCTGTGGATCGCCGAACGGATCAACGGCTGCGTGCAGCCGCGCATCCGCCTGTCGTGATACCGCGCGTGGCGGTGTCGCGTAACGTTTCGAGGAAAACTGACATGAACAACCGTTTAGCGCCCTGGCTCATGACCGTTGCCGCGATCAGCAGCTTCGACATGCCGTCCGTCTCGTGGGGCGCGCCGCGGCGGCGCAGCGTCACGCGCGACCGGCTGCCGTCGTGGGACGCGACGAGCAAGCCGTCCATCAGCGTGCTCGAGCGGCCCACGGCCGACACCGTGATGATTTCATGGTGCGACGCGTGCACCGGGCACTACGGTTATCAGAAGTGGCGGCTGTTCACCACGCGCAAGCGTGGCGTGTGCGCGCTGTCGGGGCAGCCGATCAAGATCGGCGACAGTGTCTTCGCACCGCAATTGCTCGGCTCGACGCCGGGCAACGCCGCCGCGATGGTGCTGGCCGCGTGCATCGACGCGGCCCGCCCCGCCGAGGCGGCCTGACAGCCCGGGATTCGACCCGGGATTCCGCTTCAGGCGGTGGTGACGCGATCCGTATCGCGAACCGCCTCGTTCATGCGTGCTTCGGCTTCCGCATCCAGCCGCGCCGCATTCGCTTCGGCTTCCGCTTCCGGCATCAGCTCGCCTTCCCATTTCGCGACCACTGCGCTGGCGATCGAGTTGCCCACCGCGTTCGTGGCCGAACGGCCCATGTCGAGGAACGTATCGACGCCCAGAATCAGCAGCAGCCCGGCTTCCGGGATGTTGAACTGGTGCAGCGTGGCAGCAATCACGACGAGCGACGCGCGCGGCACGCCGGCCATGCCTTTCGACGTCAGCATCAGGATCAGCAGCATCGTGACCTGCGTGCCGAGCGACAGGTGAATGCCGTATGCCTGTGCGATGAACAGCGACGCGAACGTGCAGTACATCATCGAGCCGTCGAGGTTGAACGAATACCCCATCGGCATCACGAAGCTCGAGATCTTGCGGCGCACGCCGAAACGGTCGAGCGCATCGAGGATCTTCGGATACGCGGCTTCCGAGCTCGCGGTCGCGAACGACAGCATGAACGCTTCCTTGATCAGCACCAGCAGCTTGAACACGCGGCGGCCGAGGAACAGCAGCCCGGCAGCGACGAGCGTGCCCCACAGCAGGAACAGGCTCAGGTAGAAGTCGCCCATGAACACCGCGAACTTCAGCAGGATCGACAGGCCGTTGATCGCGACGGTCGACGCCATCGCGGCCAGCACCGCGAGCGGCGCGAGCTTCATCACGTAGCCGGTGATCTTGAGCATCACGTGCGCGAGCTGGTCGATCGCCGCGACGAGGATCTTGCCGCGTTCGCCGAGCGACGCGAGCGCCACACCGAAGAACATCGAGAACACGACGATCTGCAGGATCTCGTTGTTCGCCATCGCCTCGGCGATCGACTTCGGCACCATGTGGCCGACAAAATCCTTCAGCGTGAACTTGGACGTCGCGAGATGCGCGGACGCGCCGATATCCGGCAGCGGCAAGCCGAGGTTCTCGCCCGGACGCAGCAGGTTCGCCATCAGCAGGCCGAGCAGCAGCGAGATCAGCGACGCGGTGACGAACCAGCCGAGCGCCTTCACGAACACGCGGCCCACCGACGACGCGTCGCCCATGTGCGCGATGCCGACGACCAGCGTCGAGAACACCAGCGGGCCGATCACCATCTTGATCAGCCGCAGGAACACGTCGGACACCAGCGAGATGTAGCCGGCGATCTCAGCCGCGGACTGCTTGTCCGGCAGCTGCGTATAGATCATGTAGCCGATCAGGATGCCGGCCGCCATCGCGAGCAGGATCCAGCCTGCCGCGGACATTCGTTTGTTCATATCGGAACTCGACGCACGGGAAGAGGTTGACGGATGAAAGGCGCGCATCCCGTGCCGTACCAGGGCGCGCGCGTGGCGAGCCGGTCGTGCCCGGTGTGTCGGGCACGGGCGCCGGCGCCGGTCAGGCTCGCGACTATCCGCGAACTGACGTGCTGCCACCGCAACGGCATTCGCGTGAGGGCAAACGCCGGCGGCAGCGATTCAGCATGATGCGATCAGGCCAGATCAGTAACCGATCGCCGAGCCGGCCGGACGGCGCGGGTCGTTGTAGCCGTAGATGAAGCCGACCCGCACGTTGCCGGATACGGACGAATCGTTCCCCGAACTCTGGCGGCTCGCCGCTTCGGTGCCCGGCAGGCCGACCATGATCAGCTCGGCGGCGCCCCACGGCGTCTGCTCGACCATCTTGTAGCCCATGTTGCGCAGGATCGCGAGCGTGTCGGGCGACAGGCCGTAGGTTTCGTAGTAGACCTCGTCGGGCAGCCACTGGTGGTGGATGCGCGGCGCGGTGACCGCGTCCTGCGGCGTCATCCCGTAGTCGATCACGTTCAGCACCGTCTGCAGCGTGATCGTGATGATGCGCGAGCCGCCCGGCGAGCCGACCACCATGAACACCGTGCCGTCCTTCTTCACGATGGTCGGCGCCATCGACGACAGCGGACGCTTGCCCGGCGCGATCGAGTTGCGCGTGCCCTGCACGAGGCCGAACAGGTTCTGCGCGCCGACCTTCACGGTGAAGTCGTCCATCTCGTCGTTCAGGAAGAAGCCCGTGCCCGGCGCGATGACCACGGCGCCGAAGCGGCCGTTGACCGTGTAGGTCGTCGACACCGCGTTGCCGTCATGGTCGATGATCGAGTAATGCGTCGTCTCCGGCTTCTCGTGCACGCCGATGCCCGGCTGCACGTCGACCGACGGCGTGGCCGTATCCGAATGGATGCTCTTGCGGATCTGCGCGGCGTATTCCTTGCTCGTCAGCTTCGCGACCGGGTTGTCGATGAAGTTCGGGTCGCCGAGCAGCGTGTTGCGGTCTTCGTATGCGTGACGCATCGCTTCGGTCATGTAGTGCACCGCCGCGGCCGAATGGTAGCCAAGCTTGCGCATGTCATACCCTTCGAGGATGTTCAGCGTCTCGCACATCGTCACGCCACCCGAGCTCGGCGGCGGAGCCGACACGAACTCGTAGCCGCGATACGTGCACGTCAGCGGCGCGATGTCCTGCGTACGGTACGACGCGAAGTCGGCCGCCGTGATCAGGCCGCCGCCCTTCCTGGCCGCGGCCTCGACGATCTTCGGGATCTCGCCGTGATAGAACGCGTCGGGCCCCTGCTCCGCGATGCGCTCGAGCGTGCGGGCCAGGTCCTTCTGCACCAGGCGATCGCCCGGCTGCAGCGGCGAGCCGTCCGGCCGCAGGAAGATGCGGGCCGCATCCGGGTCTTTCTTGAAGCGGTCGATCGTCGTGTCGAGGATGTCCGTATCACCACGCGTCAGCACGAAGCCGTCGCGCGCGAGCCGGATCGCCGGCTCCATCACCTGCTTGCGCGTCAGCTTGCCGTACTTGCGCTGCGCGAGATCGAGGCCGGCAACCGTGCCCGGCACGCCGACCGCGCGATAGCCGTACAGGCTGTCGTCGGGAATGACGTTGCCCTTCGCGTCGAGATACATGTTCGCGGAAGCCGCAGCCGGTGCGGTTTCGCGGAAATTGATGAAGCGGTCGCGGCCGTCAGCCAAATGCACGGTCATGAAGCCGCCGCCGCCGATGTTGCCGCAGCACGGATTGGTCACCGCTTGCGCGTAGCCGACCGCCACCGCCGCGTCCACCGCGTTGCCGCCTTCCTTCAGGATGTCGACGCCGATCTGCGACGCGAAATGCTGCGACGAAACGACCATGCCGTTCTTCGCTTCGACCGCGGGGTCCGACGCGGCGAACGCGCACACGCTCATGGCCGACAACAGGGTGAGTACTACGAGCCGCCTCATGACGGGATCCTCCAGACAAATAAACCGGGCCAGGCCGGGATGCGCCGTCGCATCGTCGCGTGTCGGCGCCGCCAATCCGGCATGTAATAAACAATACATCCCGGCGAGGCCGCGATCATAGCACTCGCTTTTTTTCGCTAAAACCTAGGGTTATCACTGAATTTAATGCCACTGTGACCAAGGCCACATTTCGATGTATGTTTGTTTTATTACATAAAATGAGGCGCCGGGCGATCGCGTGATGCGTCCCTCTAATTTAGAGCCGCCGGCGGCCTGTCGAGCGTCGATCGGCTAACATGCGTGGAGTCGCCGGCAGACATCCGTCTGCCGTTTGTCATTCAGATCAGAGAGCTGGAGTGCCCGATGGGGACGAGCATCAGGGCGTTGCTGTTATCCCAGATGGATAGCTTCACGCCGTCGGAACAGAAGGTCGCGCAGGCATTGCTGGATCGCTACCCGAGCCTCGGGCTCGGGCCGATTGCGAGCTTTGCCAAACAGGCTGAAGTGAGCGATCCGACCGTGTTTCGCTTCGTCGTCCGGATCGGCTTTCCGAATTACTCGTCGTTCCAGCAGGCGCTGTACGGCGAGATCGACACGGCGATGAATTCGCCGCTCGCACGGATGGATGCGTTCCACTCGTCCGCGGGGATGCGCGACAGCCATGCGGCGATTTTCCAGCGGCTGTCCGAGTCGCTGGCCACCACGATCGAAGGGCTCGATGCGGCGGCGTTCGACGCCGCGGTGGCGTTGCTGGCCAATCCGGATGTGCGTGTCTTTTGCGGCGGCGGGCGTTACACGGCGCCGCTCGCGTCGCTGTTTTCGTTCACCCTCGCGTACGCAAGACCACATGTTCAGTATGTCGAACCGAATGTGAACCTCGCGTCGGTCGCGCTGGCGGACATGGGGCCCGGCGACGTGCTCGTCATCTTCGATTTTCGCCGTTATCAGCGGGACAGCATCCGGTTTGCGCAGGCCGCGCATCGGCTCGGTGCGCGCGTGTTGCTGATCACGGACGAATGGCACTCGCCTATCGGCGAGTTCGCGGAGATCGTGCTGCGCATCCGGGGGCAGCCGTTCGCGATGCTACAAACCAACGTGCCGGCGCTCGCGCTCGCCGAAGCGCTCGTGATCGGCGTGACGAACCAGCTGCCGGAACTGGCGCGGCAGCGGATGGAGAAGATCGAGCATCTCAACTCCGGGGGGAGCGAGCCGGATATCAGTCAGCGGGATTTGCCCGAATGACGATAGCTCGCCATTCGGGCGCAGGCTTCAGCTCTCGACATCCTCGAGACTGAACACCTCGGTCTTGTCGTTATACGAGAACACTTCCCCGTAACGCCCCCAGTCGATCACCGCGTCGAGCGTTTCCTCGGCCGCTTCGTCGGACAGGAAATCCTCCAGCTCCTGCTCGAAGCGCACGCGCGGCGCGCGATGGCCCGGGCGCTCGTTCAACACCTTCCGAATCCGCGCGGCGAGCGGCACGTGCTTCAGCAGGTGGTCCGCGAACATCAGCTTGCGCTCCTGCGTGCCGAATTCCGCGAACACGCGCGCGGGCGGCGTCAGGAACACGTCCCCTTCGCGCACGTCCGCGAAGCCGAGGTACTGCAGCACTTCGGCGATCGGGAACAGTTCGTCGACCTCGAGGTGCAGCGTGCGCGCGATTTCCGGCATGTCCGCGCGGCCGTGGTACGGCGCCATCGCGAGCGTCTCGATCAGGCCGGCCATCAGGTTGGTCGACACGCGCGGCATCCAGCTGCCGAGCTCCAGCCCCTTCTTCGTCGCCTCGTTGGTCTGGCGCGCGGTCATCTTCGCGTAGATGTCGTCGACGAGCTTGCGGAAATCGGTGTCGAGACGATTGCGCGGATGCTTGAACGGCACCTTGATCTCGGCGATCACGCGGCCCGGGTTCGACGACAGCACGAGGATCCGGTCGCACATGAACACGGCTTCCTCGATGTTGTGCGTGACGATCAGCACCGACTTGATCGGCATGCGGCCTTGCGTCCACAGGTCGAGCAGGTCGGTACGCAGCGTTTCGGCCGTCAGCACGTCGAGTGCGGAGAACGGCTCGTCCATCAGCAGGATCGTCGGATCGACGACGAGCGCGCGCGCAAAGCCCACGCGCTGGCGCATGCCGCCCGACAGCTCGCGCGGGTACGCGTTTTCGAAGCCGTCGAGACCGATCAGGTCGATCGCGGCGAGCGCACGTTCGCGCCGCTCACGTGCGCCGACGCCGAGCGCTTCAAGGCCGGCTTCCACGTTCTGCAGCACGGTGAGCCACGGGAACAGCGCGAAGGTCTGGAACACCATCGCGACACCTTCGGCCGGGCCGTCCAGCGGCTTGCCGAGATAGGTCACTTCGCCGCCGGTCGGCTCGATCAGGCCGGCGATGATGCGCAGCAGCGTCGACTTGCCCGAGCCGGAACGGCCGAGCAGCCCGACGATCTCGCCTTCGCGCAGCGACAGGTTCGCATCGTCGAGCACGAGCAGTTCGCCCTGCGACTTGTTGAAGCCGCGGTTCACGTGCTCCACGCGCAGGATTTCATCGCCGAGGCGCGGCGGCTGCAGCGGCTGGTTCGTCTTGACGGGGGCGTTGATAACGTTCGAATTTTGCATCGCGCTTACTCTCAATCGAGACGGAGCCGGGATTCCGCATAGGCGTACATCGGACGCCACAGCAGACGGTTGAACAGGGTAACGAACAGGGACATCACGGCGATGCCCAGGATGATCTTCGGGAAATCGCCGGCGGCGGTGGTCTGCGCGATGTACGCGCCGAGGCCGTGAGCAACGACCTTCGTGTCGCCCCACTGCACGAACTCGGACACGATGCTCGCGTTCCACGCGCCGCCCGATGCGGTGATCGCACCGGTCACGTAGTACGGGAAGATGCCGGGCAGGATCGCCTGCCGCCACCACTGCCAGCCGCGGATACGGAAATTCTTCGTCGCTTCCTTGTAGTCGTTCGGATAGGACATCGCACCGGCGATCACGTTGAACAGGATGTACCACTGCGTGCCGAGCACGATCAGCGGCGACAGCCAGATGTCCGCATTCAGGTGGAAGTGAACGATCACGATCACGAACACCGGGAACAGCAGGTTCGCCGGGAACGCGGCGAGGAACTGCGCGAGCGGCTGGATCTTCTCGGCCAGCGCCGGGCGCAGCCCGATCAGCACGCCGAGCGGCACCCAGATCACCGATGCGATCGCGATCAGCACCAGCACGCGCAGCAGCGTGATGAGCCCGAGCACGAGCACGTGCCCGACTTCGCCCATCGTCACACCGGTCGCGACGAACGTGACGACGCGCCACACGACGTACACCGTCAGCAGGATCACGAACGTACCCCACACGATGTCGCCGATGCGCGACGACCTGCGCGACGACGCGCCGCGCGCACGCACGCCCTTCATCGACGGAAAGCGCAGCGGAATCCGCGCGGCCTGCGACAGCAGCCAGCCGGCCGGCACGAGCAGTTGATGGATCAGGTGCGTGCGACGCATCATGTCGAGCAGCCAGGACTGCGGCGCATCGCCCGACGCGGTGTTTTCCATCCGGAACTTGTCGGCCCACGCGACGAGCGGACGGAACAGGAACTGGTCATAGGCGAGGATCACGACCGACATCGCGACGATCACCCAGCCGACCGCGGCGAGGTTCTTGTCGGAGATCGCCTGCGCGAGATACGCCCCGATGCCCGGCAGCGTGATGGTCTGGTTGCCGACGGTGATCGCTTCCGACGCGACGACGAAGAACCAGCCGCCCGACATCGACATCATCATGTTCCAGATCAGGCCCGGCATCGAGAACGGCACCTCGAGCTTCCAGAAGCGTTGCCACGGCGTCAGGTGAAAGCCGCGCGACACTTCGCTCAGGTCGCGCGGCACCGTGCGCAGCGACTGGTAGAAGCTGAACGTCATGTTCCACGCCTGGCTCGTGAAGATCGCGAAGATCGCCGCGAGCTCCGCACCGAGCACGCGGCCCGGAAACAGCGCGAGGAAGAACGTGACGGTAAACGAGATGTAGCCGAGCACCGGCACCGACTGCAGGATGTCGAGGATCGGAATCAGCACCATGCCGGCGCGGCGGCTTTTCGCGGCGAGCGTGCCGTAGACGAGCGTGAACACGAGCGACGCAACCATCGCGGCAAGCATCCGCAGCGTGGTGCGCAACGCGTATTCGGGCAGGTTCGACGGATCGAGCGAGATCTTCTGCGTCTGCAGCACACCGATCGGCGCCATCGTCTGGTGGAAGCCGACGATCGCCATCGCGAGCAGGCAGATGATCAGCGGAAAAGCGACGGCATCCCAGCGGTTGGGCAGCACGCGCCACGCCGAAGCGTTCGCGGTGCGGTTCGGATCGAAACTGATATCCATCGGTAGCGTCTTGTGTTGAATTGAAAATCGATGGGACCGGCCGCGCATCGCGCGGCCGGACGTCGCGCCCCCCGGCGCGGGTCAGAACAGTCCGTGCAGCACCCAGTACAGGCCGGCCGACAGCGCGATCGATGCGGGCAGCGTGAGCACCCACGCAAGCACGAGGTTGCGCACCGTATCCCAGCGCAGGCCCGAGCCGCTCGCCGTCATCGTGCCGGCCACGCCAGACGCCAGCACGTGCGTCGTCGATACCGGCAGCCCGTATGCGTCGGCCATCCCGATCGTCAGCATCGCGACGGCCTCGGCCGATGCGCCCTGCCCGTAGGTGAGATGCGACTTGCCGATCTTCTCGCCGACCGTCACGACGATCCGCTTCCAGCCGACCATCGTACCGAGGCCGAGCGCGATCGCGACCGCGACCTTCACCCAGGTCGGGATGAATTTCGTCGCGCGGTCCATCTGCTTCTTGAACGCTTCGAGCGCGCTCGCGTCCTCGACCGAGAACGCCGGCGCCTTCGCCTTCTCCATCAGCCGGATCGCCTCGGACGCGACGTACATGTTGTTGCGCACGTTGTCGACGAGGTTCTGCGGCACGCTCGAGATGCCGCCGGCCTGTGCGACCTGGTCGGCGATCGTGTCGGTGAGCTTGCCCAGTGCCGGGACCGTCGCGGGCGTCAGCTTGTGCGTGCGCACGTACGCCTCGACGTCGGCGCGCGGATCGGCCGACTGCGCGGCCGGGTCCGCATACTTGACGAGCGTCGTCGACGCGTGGCGCGCCACCGCGACGAACGTGCTCGTCTGGTCCGGCGTCACGGCCTTGTTCAGCGCGTACGCGGTCGGCATCACGCCGATCAGGATCAGCATGATCAGCCCCATGCCCTTCTGCCCGTCGTTCGACCCGTGTGCGAACGACACGCCCGTGCAGGTGAGGATCAGCAGCAGGCGGATCCAGAACGGCGGCGGCTTGTTGCCCTTCGGCTCCTGGTACAGCGCCGGCACGCGCACGAGCGCCTTCAACAGCAGCAGCACGAGCGCGGACAGCACGAAGCCGATCAGCGGCGAGAACAGCAGCGCCTTGCCGACGCCGAGCGCCTGGTTCCAGTCGACGCCGCTCGTGGCCGACGGGCCGCTGACGATCTGGTTCATCAGGCCGACGCCGATGATCGAGCCGACGAGCGTGTGCGAGCTCGACGACGGCAGCCCGAAATACCAGGTCGCGAGGTTCCACGTGACGGCCGCGATCAGCAGCGAGAACACCATCGCGAAGCCCGAGCCGCTGCCCACCTGCAGGATCAGCTCGACCGGCAGCAACTGCAGGATGCCGAACGCGACGGCGCCGCTCGACACGAGCACGCCGAACAGGTTCCAGAGGCCCGACCAGACGACGGCCAGATGCGGGTCGAGCGAATGCGTGTAGATGACGGTCGCGACCGCGTTCGCGGTGTCGTGGAAGCCGTTGACGAACTCGAAGCCGAGTGCGATCAGCAGCGCGACGATCAGCAGCAGGAACGGGAGGACCGAGCTTTCCTTGACGGGACTGAGGTCGGCGCTGAGATGGATGCCGACGTAGACGATGCCGCAGGCAATGATCAGAAAAAACAGCGCGAGGCTGATGGTACGCGTGCGGTTGCTGACCGCACCGCTGGTTTCCGTTGCCGCGAGATTCGGCATGAAGGGGCTCCGGAGAGGTGACTCGGAGTGGCAGGCTATCGGTCGGTCGTGACGCAAATGTGACGTGTCACTTACAAGACATTGACAGGTCATCCTTCAAAAAACCTGCACCGCCGCGCAAGCCGCAAACACGGGTGTTCGACCTTGTAACGCACGGGAATAAATCCGCCGCTGCGCCGGTATGGCACGCGAAGGCGCCGGTTTATTCCAGGACGATCCGGCCGTCCGGTTTCGTCACACGAATGCGAGGCTCACATGTCTTCATCGACCCCCACCAACCCGTCGCGCCGCAAGGCCCTGCAGTGCATGGCCTTCGGCGGCCTCGGCACGCTGTTCACGCTGTCGGGCGGCATCCTGACGCCGTTCGACCTCGCGCTCGCGCAGACCGGCGACGCGCTCCCGGCCAACGCGGGCCGCCCGCTGTTCGTGCAGGTCAGCGACACGCACATCGGCTTCAACAAGGAGGCGAACCCCGACGTGTCGGCCACGCTGAAGCAGACGATCGACCTCGTCAACGGCATGCCGGCGATGCCCGCGCTGGCCATCCATACCGGCGACATCACGCACCTGTCCAAGCCCGAGGAGTTCGATCACGCGTCGCAGTTGCTCTCCGCGCTGCGCGTGCCGGAACTGCATACGGTGCCCGGCGAGCACGACGTCACCGACGGTTCGGGCGCCGAATATTTCGGCCGGTTCGGCAAGGCGTCGGACAACCGCGGCTATTACAGCTTCGATCACGCGGGCGTGCACTTCATCGGCCTCGTCAACGTGATGCACTTCAAGCCGAACGGGCTCGGCAGCTTCGGCGACGACCAGCTCGCGTGGCTCGCGCAGGATCTCAAGGGCCGCTCGTCGAGCACGCCGATCGTCGTGTTCTCGCACATGCCGATGTGGACCATCTACGAGCCGTGGGGCTGGGGCACCGGCGACGCGCCGCAGACGATGGCGCTGCTGCGCCGCTTCGGCTCGGTCACCGTGCTGAACGGGCACATCCATCAGATCGTGTCGAAGGTCGAGGACAACGTGACGTTCCACACCGCGCGCTCCACCGCGTTCCCGCAGCCGACGGCGGGCAACGGCCCGGGCCCCGTGCCGCTCACCGTACCGCGCGACCGGCTGCCGTCGATGCTCGGCGTGACGACTGTCGAATTCGCCGGCCATCCGGTCGCGTCGTCGCTGCGCGATGCGACGCTGGCCTGACGCACCGAACCCAAGGGAGACCGACATGACCCGCTTCAAGCAATCCAGCCTCATCGCGGCGCTGATCCTGTGCGCCACCGCCCCGCTCGCCGCGTTCGCGCAAGGCCCGGACGCCACGCTCGTGACGATCCACAACTTCATGTTTTCGCCGATGTCGACCACGATCAAGGCCGGCACGACGATCACGTGGAAGAACCTCGACGGAGAGCCGCACACGGTCGTCAACGATGCCGGCATCTTTCACTCGAGCGCACTCGACCAGAACGATACGTACTCGTTCCGCTTCGACAAGCCGGGCGTTTACAAGGTGTTCTGCGGGATTCACCCGTACATGAAGGAGACCATCACGGTCGAATGACGCGGCGCATCACGACACGCGCGGACGAATGGCGGACGGCGGGCCGCCTACAATGCCCCCATCCCATTCGCCCGCGTGGCCGACGGAGCCGCTCATGCCCAGGATCGACCTCAGCGCCGTACCCGAACGCCGCGGCAGCGGCTATCCGCAACCGTTCGACGCACCGTGCGCGCAGCGCATCCGCCAGCGCGTCGGCGACGCAGGCGGGCTGCGCGATGTCGGCGTCAACCTGATGCGCGTGCCGCCGGGCGGCTGGTCAAGCCAACGCCATTGGCACTCCGACGAAGATGAATTCGTCTACGTGCTCGAAGGCGAACTCGTGCTGATCGAGGACGGCGGCGAAACCGTGCTGCACGCCGGCGACTGCGCGGCGTTCCCGAAAGACTCGGGCAACGGCCATCACCTGGTCAACCGGTCGGATGCGGTCGCCGTGTATCTCGAGGTCGGCTCGCGCTCGCCGGACGACGTGATCACCTGCCCGGACATCGACATGATGAGCCCGAGCCGCGACGGCCGGTTTCTGCACAAGGACGGCACGCCGTACCCGGACGCGTGACGCCGGCTGTTCATGCCGGTGGATGCGCGGCCCAAAACGGCACGATTCGCCGCATGCAAGCGCCCTACCCCGAACGCACTTGAGGGTCGGAAGCGACTGACGAAGCACATTCAGCCGCCCGTTGCACTGCGGGTCGCCCTCCGCCGCCGATCGCCTAAACTGAATCGATCCGTTCGGATCCGACCCACCGTCACACGCAGCGAGGCCAGCCATGACCGCGAGCCAGCCGGCACGCATGGATCTCCCCGGGCAAGTGGTGCTCGTGCTCCAGGGCGGCGGCGCACTGGGCGCGTTCCAGCTCGGCGTCTTTCAGGCGATGGACGAAGCCGGTATCCGGCCCGACTGGGTGGTCGGCACGTCGATCGGCGCGATCAACGCGGCGCTGATCGCCGGCAACCCGCCGGCGTTGCGCTACGAGAAACTGTCGGCATTCTGGCGCCGTGTGACCGAACGGACCCGATTCGACACCGCGCCGCTGCTGCCCGGCTGGGACCGGACGCTGGCCGAGCTGATGATCATCGGCGGCGGCATCGCGGGATTCTTCCAGCCCAATCCGGCATCGTGGCTCGGGCCGATGGTCCGCCTCGGCGTCGATCGCGCGTCGTATTACCGGATCGCGCCGCTGCGCGACACGCTCATGTCGCTGATCGATCCCGACCTGCTGAACGCGGGCCATCCGCGCCTGACCGTCAGCGCGGTCAATGCGTGCACGGGCACGATGCGCTATTTCGATTCGCGCGACACGCGGCTCGGGATCGAGCACATCATGAGTTCGGGCGCGCTGCCGCCCGCGTTCCCGGCGATACGGATCGACGGCGAACCGTACTGGGATGGCGGCGTGTATTCGAACACGCCGGTCGAGGTCGTGCTCGACGACAACCCGCGCCGCAGCTCGATCATCTTCTCCGTCCAGATGTGGAACCCGGCCGGCCCCGAGCCCGAGAGCATCTGGCAGGTGTCGGAGCGGCAGAAGGACATCCAGTATGCGAGCCGCACCGACAGCCACATCGCGCGCCAGCAGCAGATCCACCGGCTGCGCCACGTGATCCGCGAACTGGCCCGGCACGTACCGGAAGCCGAGCGCGCGTCGCCGGCCGTGCGCCGGCTCGCCGCGTGGGGCTGCGAAACCACGATGCACCTGGTCAAGCTCGCGGCGCCGCGGCTCGCCGGCGACAATCAGCTGAAGGACATCGATTTCACGCCGGACGGCATCGCCGCCCGCCGGCAGGCCGGCTACGAGGCCGCGCAACGGGCCATCGCGGCACGTCCGTGGGACACGCCGACGGACCCGACCGAAGGCCTGACGGTATTCGACGCCAGCGCGCCGCCCATTTCGGAAAACCCGGCATGACACGCGGCCCCGCAACCGTGCGCCGACAGCACCGGCACGATCACGCGCGATCGGCCTGGAGCCGGGCACGGCCGGCCGCATTCACCTCGACCATCGCCACGCCGTCACGCGCGGGTCGCCGCACCACGTAGCCGCGCGCGCAGGCTTCCTCCCACACCGGCAAGCGCGGGCACGACGTGCGCCACGCATCGATCACCTCGTCATAGGGCCGCCCGGCAGGCCCGATCCATTCGAGCAGGTCGAGGATCAGCGGCTCGATCGACGCCGTTTCGCGCTCGAGCACATCCGGGTTGACCACGTGGATCGGCTGCCCGGCCGCATAGGCCACGATCTGGTCGAACACATCCGAAAACTGCGTCTCGTATTCGTCCTCGGTCACGTAACCGATATGCGGCGTACACACGACATTGGGCAACCGCAGCAGCGGATGCCGCGGGTCGCGCAACGGCTCCGTCTCGTAGACGTCCACCGCCGCCATCCCGGGCCGGCCGGCCTGCAACGCCGCTTCGAGCGCGCCCGGTACGACGAGGCCTGCCCGGCTCGTGTTCACCAGCAGCGCGCCCGGCTTCATCCGGCCCAGATCCTCGGCCGTCACGATGCCGCGCGTGGCCGGCACGAGCCGCATGTGCAGCGAAAGCACGTCGCAGGTTTCGAAGAAGGTGGGCTTGTCCGGCGCCGTGTTCCACCCGTCGTCGCGCGCACGCTGCAGCGACGCTTCGCGCGCCCAGATCACTACATTCATTCCGAACGCGGCGCCATACCGGGCGACCTCCGCACCGATCCGGCCATAGCCGTAGATCCCCAGCGTGCGCCCGCGCAGCGTCCGCCCGACGCCGATCTGCCAATCGCCGGCCTGCAGCGCGCGCATCTGCTGCGGAATCCGGCGCATCGCGGCAAGCACGAGGCCCCACGTAAGCTCGGCGGCCGCATAGGAAGGCGTGCCCGCATGCTGGTTCGACGACACGATCACGCCGTGCGCGGTGCACGCGTCGATGTCGATATGCGGATAGACGCTGCGCTGGCTGATCAGCCGCAGCTTCGGCAGCCGCGCGACGAGCGGTGCGCGAATCTGCGTGCGCTCGCGGATCAGCACCAGCACTTCCGTGTCGCGCAGGCGCTCGGCCAGCGCGTCGACGTCCTGCACGTGATCGTTCCAGATCGTGACCGCGTGCCCGTCCAGCTTGCGAAAGCACGGCAGCGTGCGCAGCGTGTCGAAATAATCGTCGAGGATCGTGATGTTCATGGGGGCGCTCCTGGCAACGCCGTCATCCTGAACCGGGAGTGCTTCGCAGGGAAATGAATTTATCTTGCCGATTCCTGCATTTTTCTGATCGATCGATTTCCGCCGTGCACGCACCTCGCACGCGCACTCATTGCCCTGCCGAGCGCGTGTCCGATGCCGTACCGGCAACGACCGGACACGATGGCGGCAATGCCTGCCCGAACAGCACGGCCAGCCCGCAAGCGGACGTGAACATGCCGAGACCGTCATGCCCGACGCCCGGCACTTCGACGACCTGCTGCGCGAGATCGTCAGGATGCCGCTTCTTCAGGTAGTCGAAATACGCGAGCCCGCGCGCGAGCCGGTACGGGCCCTGCGCCATGGCCGCGCACGAGCGGTCGATGAAGTGGGTGTAAGGGTTCGTGTCGGCCTGGCCGAGCAGGTACACGACATGACGCGCGACATAGCGTGTTTCGAGATCGCGCACGTCCTGCGACGCGACATAAGGCGGCGCCGACTTCAACCCGTATTTCCACTCCGTCGCGCTCGGGCAGGTTCCGTCTGCGATCGCCTGCCCATCCGGCCGCTCGTCGTCGAAATACAGGTAGCTCGACGGGTTCGCCACCACATAACGCACCGCAATGCCGGCCCGCTCCAGCGCATCGCCTTCGTGCCCGGCCACTGCATAGCGCTGCAGCAACTGCGCGCCGGCCGAATGGCCGATCACGACCACGGTCGACAACGCGGGATACAGGCTGCGGTCGGCGAAATGCGCGAGCAATGCGTCGAGCGCCGTGAACGAACTGATCGGCCCCGGCTGACGGGCCGCTTCGCCGCCCTTCCATCCTTCCTGCGTCCACGCCAGCGTCTGCGCGGGCAACGAAAACGCGCGCGTGTCGGCGCGGGTCAGGAACTGCGGCGCGACGACCATCGTGCCCTTCCCGGCCGCACCGGCCTTTTCGACGACCTTGAGCCCCGATGCGTAGTACGCGTCGGCATTGCGCAGCGTGCCGTGAATCACGATGAAGACGCGTGTGACGTCGGGTACGGCCTGGTCGAGCGGACGATCGGCGTAGACGGGCAGCACCCCGCCGCCCTGTGGCGTATCGACGGCCACGCGCTGGCCGGCGACGGCCTTGACCGGCGCCTCGAGGCGTTCGCGCTGCGTGGGGG